>NZ_PNDT01000050.1:0-7166 GCF_005886375.1 Pseudoalteromonas sp. S1727 | reverse complement strand
GCTGATAGCTGATAGCTGATAGCTGATAGCTGATAGCTGATAGCTGATAGCTGATAGCTGATAGCTACTAATATAATACTTGACTATTTTACTCTGGTAATTAAAATTTGCACTCTTTGGTAGTGCGGGGGCTCAATGAAGTTAACATCAAAAGGCAGATATGCCGTTACAGCGATGCTTGATGTTGCGCTACACGCAAGTATAGGGCCAGTTCCCCTTGCCGACATTTCAGAGCGGCAAGAAATTTCGTTGTCATATCTTGAGCAGTTATTTGCCCGATTACGTAAAAATGGTTTAGTCAGCTCTGTGCGTGGTCCCGGTGGGGGTTATCTACTAGGTCGTGAAACGCATGCTATTTCGGTCGGTGATGTGATCAACGCTGTTGATGAATCAATAGATGCAACCCGTTGCCACGGTGCAACTGGTGGTTGCCAAAGCGGCATGCGTTGTTTAACGCATACGTTGTGGTCAGATTTAAGTGCCCGAATAGAAGACTTTTTAAATGGTATTACTCTTGCGGAATTGGTGGAACAATCAGATGTGCAAGAAGTTGCATCTCGCCAAAATAGCAACGTTAGCAATGCAATTAAGCAATTGGAAAATATTCAAGTAAGCTGCCAACTATAGGTTGGCGTCCAGCGGAGAAAGAAATGAAGTTACCGATTTATTTAGATTACGCAGCAACCACGCCAGTTGACGAGCGTGTTGCAAAAGAAATGATGCAATGCCTAACAATGGATGGCAACTTTGGTAACCCTGCATCACGTTCACACCGTTTTGGTTGGCAAGCTGAAGAGGCGATTGATCAGGCACGTACTGATATCGCAGATCTAATTAACGCAGACCCACGTGAAATCGTTTTCACTTCGGGTGCGACAGAATCAAACAACCTTGCTATTAAAGGTGCTGCACAGTTTTACAAAAAGAAAGGTAAGCACGTTATTACCGCAAAAACTGAGCATAAAGCCGTGATCGACACGTGTCGTGAACTTGAGCGCCAAGGTTTTGAAGTTACTTATATGGACGTTGAAGAAAACGGCCTACTGGATCTTAAAAAGCTTGAACAAACTATGCGTGACGACACCGTATTAGTAAGCATTATGCACGTGAATAACGAGCTAGGTGTGATTCAAGATATCGCAACAATTGGCGAAATGTGTCGTGAACGTAAAATCATGTTCCACGTTGATGCAGCGCAAAGCGCAGGTAAAGTGTTAATTGACGTACAGCAGCTTAAAGTTGATTTTATGTCATTCTCTGCGCACAAAATATATGGACCTAAAGGTATTGGTGCACTTTATGTTCGTCGTAAGCCACGTGCACGCTTAGAAGCGCAAATGCACGGCGGTGGTCATGAGCGTGGGATGCGTTCAGGTACTTTAGCAACACACCAGCTAGTTGGTATGGGTGCTGCATTTAGAATTGCGAAACAAGATTTTGAAAAAGACCATGCCCACATCAGTGCGCTTCGTAAGCGTTTAATTGATGGCATTATGGCTGATATGGAAGAAGTGTACTTTAACGGTGCACAGGACCAATCAGTGCCAGGAATTGTTAACATCAGCTTCAACTTTGTTGAAGGTGAGTCGTTATTGATGGCTGTTAAAGATATTGCTGTATCATCAGGTTCTGCCTGTACTTCAGCAAGCTTAGAGCCTTCTTATGTATTACGTGCGCTTGGCCGTAACGACGAATTAGCACACAGCTCAATTCGTTTTAGTATTGGTCGTTTTACTACCGAAGAAGAGATTGATTATACCGTCAATTTAATGAAGAGCTCTATCGGTCGCTTACGTGAGATGTCACCGCTTTGGGAAATGCATCAAGAAGGTGTTGATTTAGATTCAGTTGAATGGGCTCATCATTAATTGATTGAGTACATCCGCTAGCAGGTAATGAGGATAGTATTATGGCGTATAGTGATAAAGTAATCGATCATGTTGAAAACCCACGTAACGTAGGTGTTTTAGACAAAAATGATCCATCAGTAGCAACAGGTATGGTTGGCGCACCAGCATGTGGTGACGTAATGAAGCTGCAAATTAAAGTATCAGCTGCAGGCGTCATTGAAGACGCTAAATTCAAAACATACGGTTGTGGTAGCGCAATTGCTTCATCATCTTTGGTAACAGAGTGGGTAAAAGGTAAAACTTTAGATGAAGCTGCAATGATCAAAAACACTGACATTAGTGCTGAGCTTGAATTACCACCAGTGAAAATTCACTGTTCAATTCTAGCTGAAGATGCAATCCAAGCAGCTATTGCAGACTACAAAAGTAAACAAGCGAAGTA
The DNA here is from genome assembly GCF_005886375.1 of Pseudoalteromonas sp. S1727. Lineage (NCBI taxonomy): Bacteria > Pseudomonadati > Pseudomonadota > Gammaproteobacteria > Alteromonadales > Pseudoalteromonadaceae > Pseudoalteromonas > Pseudoalteromonas sp. S1727. The sequence continues at coordinate 4,874 of NZ_PNDT01000050.1, read as the reverse complement.
AGAGATAATCATGGCAGTGACATTGACAGATGCGGCAGCAAACCGCGTAGAATCATTTTTAGCAAATCGCGGTAAAGGCCTTGGCCTGCGCGTTGGCATTAAAACGACGGGCTGTTCAGGTCTTGCTTATGTTCTTGAGTTTGTTGACGAGTTAGCTGATGGCGATGAAGTATTTGAATCTCAAGGGGTTAAAGTAATCGTCGATGCTAAAAGCTTAGTTTATATTGATGGCACTGAGCTTGACTACACTAAAGAAGGTTTGAACGAAGGGTTTAAATTTATCAACCCAAATCAAGCTGATGAGTGTGGTTGTGGCGAAAGTTTCACAGTATAACTAGGTAACGCTATTGTATTCTTAAGCCCTGCATCTGTAGGGCTTTGTTCTATCTGAATTTTAAGCCAATATGTTAATTTGGCATGGTTGGAATTATGCGCTATTTTGAATTGTTTGCGATACCTGTTGATTACAATATAGATTTAGCAACAGTAAATAAAAATTACCTCGAACTTCAGCGTGCAGTTCACCCTGATCGTCATGCGAATGCTAGTAGCCGAGATAAATTGCTAGCCGTACAAAATACAGCAGAAATCAACGACGCCCTACAAACCTTAAAGCATCCCGTAAAACGTGCTGAATATATGCTCAGTGAGTTGGGTGTTGATATTCGTGCCGAGCAGCAAACCCTGCAAGATCCGCTTTTTTTAATGCAGCAAATGGAATTACGTGAAGAGCTAGAAGAGTTAACTGCAAGTGCAGATCCTGATGCAGCGATAGCCCAATTCGAACAACAAATAAAACAACTTGATAGCCAATACAGTGCACAGCTTGCAGAGCAACTGGCAAGTGATGATGAGCAGCAATGGCAGCTCGCCGCTGATAACATTCGTAAATTAAAGTTTGTATATAAGCTACGTGATGAATTAGAGCGGATTGAAGACAGTTTATTCGACGATTAATTATCTAACTTACTGAACTACAAGTAAGTCAAACAAGAGTTAAAGAGCATTATGGCATTATTGCAGATTGCTGAGCCGGGGCAGAGCGCGGCACCACATGAACATAAGTTAGCAATAGGTATTGATCTGGGTACTACCAACTCATTAGTTGCGACAGTGCAAAGTGGCGAAGCCCGTACCCTTACTGATATTAGTGGTGCAGCAATGCTCCCTTCAGTTGTTCGCTATCAAGCTGACAGTATTACGGTTGGTGCAGAAGCAGCTCAAGCGGCCACGCAAGATCCTGCCAATACCCTGATTTCAGTTAAACGTTTTTTAGGTAAAACCCAAGCTGAGATCGAGCATAGCTACGGTCAACTACCCTATGATTTTTGCCAGCATGATGGTGCACTTGCCATTACTACCGCTGCCGGTAATATTAGTCCAGTCACTGCATCAAGCGATATTTTAAAAGCGTTAAAACAACGCGCAGCAGAAAGTTTTGCAGGGCAAGATATTTTAGGTGCCGTGATCACAGTGCCAGCTTACTTTGATGATGCGCAGCGCCAAAGCACCAAAGATGCTGCAGAGCTTGCCGGTATCAATGTACTGCGCTTATTAAATGAACCCACTGCCGCCGCCGTTGCTTATGGCTTAGATTCAGGCCAAGAAGGTATTATTGCGGTTTATGATCTAGGTGGCGGTACGTTTGATATTTCGATCTTACGATTAAACCAAGGTGTGTTTGAAGTACTGGCAACCGGTGGTGACTCAAGCCTAGGTGGTGATGATTTTGACTCTTTATTGGTGGATCATTTTAAACGTGAAACGGGGGTAATGACTTTATCACCTTCGAACTTGCGTTTATTTATTAATAAAGCGAAAGCCTGTAAAGAAGCACTCAGCCAATATGCGAAAGTGAATGTTGGTCTTGAGTTTGATAACGAAAAGCACATGGTTGAAGTAACCCGTGACAAGTTTGAAGAACTTGCTATGGTATTGGTTAAAAAGACACTTCGTTCGTGTCGTCGCGCAGTGAAAGATGCTGGCATTAGCAATGACGAAGTACTGCAAGTGGTTATGGTCGGCGGTTCAACCCGCATGCCAATTGTACGTAGCCAAGTTGCTGAGTTTTTTAATAAAGAGCCGCTAACTTCTATCGACCCTGATCGTGTAGTTGCGCTGGGCGCAGCATTACAAGCTGATGTATTGGTAGGTAACAAGCCTGATTCAGATATGCTATTGCTGGATGTACTCCCTCTGTCACTGGGTCTTGAGACCATGGGTGGCTTGGTTGAAAAAATCATTCCACGTAATACCACTATTCCTGTTGCGCGCGCACAAGAATTCACTACCTTTAAAGATGGCCAAACGGCGATGTCTTTACATGTATTACAAGGTGAGCGAGAGCTGGTGGATGATTGCCGTTCATTAGCTAAATTTAGCTTAAAAGGTATTCCACCAATGGCAGCTGGAGCTGCGCATATTCGGGTGACTTTTAAAGTCGATGCCGATGGTCTCCTTAGTGTATCTGCAATGGAAAAATCCACCGGTGTGCAAGCTGAAATTCAAGTTAAACCATCGTTTGGTTTGTCAGACGACCAAGTCGCTAATATGCTTAAAGAGTCGATGACTAACGCTAAAGATGACATGCAAGCGCGTATGCTTAAAGAGCAACAGGTTGAAGCATTACGTGTTATCGAAGCGCTTTATGCATCACTGGCAACAGATAGTGCATTGCTTGATGAAAACGAATTAAATGACCTAAACGCTGAAATTGCTAAACTGGTTAAAGTTCGTGAAACAGCCACAGAGCCAAATGAAATAAAAGCAGCCATTGAAAAAGTTGATAACGCCAGTAGTAAATTTGCTGAGCTAAGAATGGATGCATCGATTAAAAAAGCACTGCAAGGGCAGTCAGTAGACAACGTTTAAAAGAGGTTAGAATGCCACAAATTATTTTTCTTCCCCATCCGGAATTATGTCCTGACGGCGCTGCAATTGATGCACCAAGTGGTGAAACCGTACTGGATGTAGCACTTAAAAACGGCATTAGCATTCCCCATGCATGCGAAAAATCATGCGCATGCACTACGTGCCACTTAGTGATCCGTGAAGGTTTTGATTCACTTGATGAAAGCGACGAACTTGAAGACGACATGTTAGATAAAGCATGGGGCTTAGAGCCAGAATCACGCTTAGGTTGTCAAGCAATTATCCGTGATGAAGACTTAATAGTTGAAATACCGAAGTACAATCTCAATATCGTTAATGAAGAGCATTAAAATTGAGCTGTAAGTTATCAGCTATCAGCTATCAGAAAACACCGCGCTCAATTTGAACGCGGTGTTTTTGTTTTAGCTTACAACTTATAGCTTAAGGCTTACAGCTACAGACCGGAGGGATTTCTATGCCACATCTTATATTTAACGACTCTTTCATCAACGGTGAGTTTTACCACACTGAAAAACACTTCAGTGTTGATGATCCTGCCACCCAGCAAAGCATCGTCATGGTAAGTGATATAGATGATGATGGGGTTAATAAAGCTATTAATGCTGCCCACGGCGCATTTGTAAAATTAAAAGCGACCAATGCTACTACCCGCAGTGAAGTTTTAATGCGTTGGTATGAACTAGTTATGCAGCATAAGCAAGCACTTGCAGAATTAATGACTAAAGAACAGGGCAAACCTCTGAAAGAATCTCTTGGTGAAGTAGATTATGGCGCCGGCTTTATAAAGTGGTATGCCGAGCAAGCAAAACGTAGTTATGGTGATGTTATTCCTGCCACGGATGACAATCATCGTTTAACCAGTTTTAAACAACCCATTGGTGTGGTTGCTGGCATCACGCCTTGGAACTTCCCAATTGCTATGGTCACTCGAAAAGTAGCCCCTGCTTATGCAGCAGGGTGTAGCTTTGTATTAAAGCCATCAGAACATACGCCTTTATGCGCTTTAGCATTAGCATATTTGGCAGATCAAGCTGGTTTTGAAAAAGGCGCTTTTAACGTATTACTTTCTGAAAATGCAAAAATGGTCGGTGAAATCCTTACCGAATCAAACACCGTACGTAAGTTTACATTCACAGGGTCAACCGGTGTTGGTAAGCAGTTGCTTACGCAATGTGCATCGACAATCAAGCGCACTTCAATGGAGTTGGGTGGTAATGCGCCGTTTATAATTTTTGATAACGCTGATTTAGATGAGGCTGTCACTGGCTTAATGGGCGCAAAATTTAGAAATGCTGGGCAAACGTGTGTTGCAGCGAACCGTATTTTTGTGCAGCGCAGCATACTTGATAAAGTACTCAAAAAACTAGCGGTACAAGTAGCGGCACTCAAAGTGGGCAACGGCATTGCTGAAGACACGGATATTGGCCCACTAATTTACCCTAAAGCCAAGCAAAAAGTGCAAGAGTTAGTGGCTGATGCAATCACTAAGGGAGCATCAGTAATCGGGGATGATAAAGATCTCGGAGGGAACTTCCAGGCACCGCTTATTTTAACTGGCGTTACCAGTGCAATGGATATTTATCATCAAGAAGTATTTGGTCCCGTTGCTAGTATTATTCCTTTTGACGAGGAAGCTGAAGTGTTAGCTATGGCTAACGACGTACCTTATGGCCTCGCCGCGTATTTTTACAGTCAAGACATCAAACAAATCTATCGTGTAAGTGAAGCGTTAGAATACGGCATGGTTGGTATTAATGAGGGACTTATCTCCAACCCCGTCGCCCCGTTTGGTGGCGTTAAACAATCCGGCCTAGGACGTGAAGGCGGACACCAAGGACTCGACGAATACCTCGAAGAAAAATATGTGTGTATGAAAATTTAAAGCTATAGGTTTTTAGCCGTCAGCCGTCAGCCGTCAGCCTAAGACAAATTCGTCTTGACACCTAAGTTAATATGAGCAAAATTTTGTAGCTGATAGCTGA
>NZ_PNDT01000005.1:0-120710 GCF_005886375.1 Pseudoalteromonas sp. S1727 | reverse complement strand
TCTAAACTCGAAACTCGAAACTCGCAAATTTTTATCTACAAATGCCATCAACTGATCCCAACTATCATGTTAGAATTTTGTTTTTATCAACATAGAGAGTGAGAGCTATATTGGCTAACTCTGATTACCAACATGTCTTAAATGAAATTATCGCTGAAGTTCAGCCATTACTATCTGAGGGAAAAGTGGCTGATTACATTCCCGCGCTAGCTGAAGTTGATGCTAATCAATTCTCGATTGCTATCTATACAACTGACGGGCAAACTTTTTGTGCTGGGGATTGCGCGCAGCGTTTTACTATTCAATCTGTGTCAAAGGTGATGACACTGACTCTGGCCTTACAGCGTTATGGTGATGAACTATGGCAACGTGTCGGTAAAGAGCCTTCTGGTACTGCTTTTAACTCTTTGACGCAGCTTGAGTTTGAAAAAGGCATACCACGTAACCCTTTTATCAATGCTGGTGCTATTGTAACTTGCGATGCTTTATATAGCCGCTTATCTGCACCTATGCATACTATGCTTGAGACTTTCAGAGAACTATCAGGAAATAAAAGTATTACTATAGATAAAAAAGTGGCTAACTCTGAGTATGAGTTCCGCCATCGCAATGCTGCAATGGGGCATTTGATGAAGTCATTTGGTAACTTTAATAATGAAGTTGATGATGTGCTGTGGGCTTACTTTAACTTTTGTGCAATTGAGCTTAATTGTGTTGAGTTAGCTAAAGGGTATAGTTTTTTGGCAAATAAAGGAGTTTGTTACTTGAGTGGCAAACGAGTGCTTTCTAGCCTGCAAACTAAACAGCTAAATTCTTTGTTATTTACTAGTGGCTTGTATGACGCCGCAGGTGATTTTGGTTACCGAGTAGGGATGCCTGGTAAATCTGGTGTGTCGGGTACTATTTTGGCTGTGTTACCTGGTAAATTTACGGTAGCGGTGTATTCGCCGGGTTTAAATTCTTTTGGTAATTCTGTGGCTGGAATAGCAGCTTTAGAGCTGCTATCTAAAAAGCTCGATATTTCTATTTTTTAGCAAGTTTACTGTTCCCAGTAAACTTGCTCTAAACAGTCTTCTCGTTCAGGTAAACCACGCGATAGACGAGGGGAGTGTTGTACAAGCACTTCATAGCTGGCGCGGTTGGCGTACTTACTGATCTGCGCCAAAGATGAGTAGGTCATTGCGGGCTGCTGGTGTTTAGCCGAGTTACCTACATTGAGTTTATGATAAACATTGGCTGATAGGTCGTGTAACACTGCTGCTAATGCGCAATCACCAGCACCATTTGTATTTTTAATGCTGTCAGGCCCGCCCATAAATGGGGCTGTGTGGCTGTAAGCGCGAATTGGGTTTTCACAGTCACTTTGACGCATTGCACGGGAGAATTCATAACGATTGAAGTCAGCTATCGCACCGGGTAAGAGAGGATATTCAGTTTCACGTTTAAACTTTTCATCGACGAAACCTGCCATGAATAAGCCTTTTTCGCCAGCGGTACAGATCACTAAATCGACCCAATCAAGCGCTTTATCAGCAGCTAATAGTGGATCTTCAAAACCGGTGATAGCGAAACCTTCTTCTTCATTCATTGCTAAAATATCAACATGCTTAGCGACAAACTCAGCCCACCAAGTTGGATCTTGTTCGATTAAGAATTTTGTTCCTAATGTTAGCACGACGGGTACGCCAGCATCGTTTGCATATTTTACTGCTTGCATTGTTGCTTCGGTCATCGTCTCTGCGCCTTGTGTACGCATTAAGTAAGCGCTGATCACCAATGCTGATGAGTTTTCTATTAACTGCTGATCAATTGATTCAGGACGCAAGTGATTCATAAGCCCTGCACTAATTGCAAAGGTACGTTCGCCTGAATCATCAATTAAAGTAAAGCAGCGACCTATAGGGCCATCTACTGGTTGTAGATAGTCTAAATCTACGCGGCTTGAGGTATTACATAAGAAGCGGTACGCATAACTACCAATTTTGATGTTTTCACTCATTACACCAAGTAACACAGAACGATCATCCGCTAATACAGAATAGTTGTGCATGGTATTACCTATAGTGCCACCGGCAAATTCATAGTCGATCATGTCGTTCAGTTTTAAACGGTCATATAAAGCATTGGTTATATCACTATCTATAACTTGCGACATGCCTCTACGTAGCTGAAATTCATCAAGGAAAGCTTGATCAACTTTAGCTTCTATATCAACTACTATTTGGTCAATACCTGTGATGTAGCTGCGCTGTAACCGATCACTGGCGTTAAGTTGATTTGTAAGTGGATCTTTGGCTTCCACTGGAAAATAATGTTTATGCCTGCGGCGTCCAGGAAATTTCATTTGCTACCCGTGTGTTGTGAGCTAAATAAAAAAAGCGGGAGATTATAGCGTAAATCACCTAAGGTGAGCCACGTAAATGCTGCTTTAATTTGTTTTATTTTTATCACTAATTACTAAGTTTAGCGTTTTATCAGCCTAAGTGAGTATAATTAAACAATAATTAGTTAAAGGTTAAATCAATGACTGAACAGTTGGATGATCAATATTGGATGGCAAAAGCACTCGAGTATGCACAAAAAGCTGAGCAATTGAATGAAATTCCTGTCGGGGCTGTGCTGGTTAAAGATAATCAGCAAGTTGGAGCTGGTTATAATCGCTCTATTACTGATAATGATCCTTCCGCTCATGCCGAGATGATAGCAATCCGTGAAGGAGGTAAAGCGCTTGATAACTATCGCTTAATAGATTGCACTTTGTACGTTACATTGGAGCCATGCTCAATGTGTGCGGGCTTGTTGGTACACAGTCGTATTAAGCGGTTAGTTTTTGGTGCTGCTGATGCTAAAACAGGCTCAGCTGGATCAATCATGAACTTATTACAAGATCCTCGGTTAAATCATCAAGTAGAAGTTGTGGGAGGGGTGCTAGCGGAGCAAAGTGGACAGACTATTTCTAATTTTTTTAAACGCCGCCGCCAAGAAATTAAAGCTAAAAAGCAAGCGCAGCGAGACCTGAAGGCTTAACCTACAGGCGTCGCTGTATTTAATTCTGCCATTTGTTGCATCGCAAACATGCGACGACGCCAAATAACTTTTTTATGTAAATTGCGCAGCATAATTCTGCGCCGTGTTGATGATGAATAAATCACGTTACGTTTGAACGAATGTGTACGGCGACGTTTCAACATAGTATCTCCTAAAAATGTGAGAGTGAGAAATAACTTGATACTACACATTAGTGATCATTTGATGACAAGTAAATAGATATCGTAACCTTATTGTATTTTAAGTTATTTTGATTCTTTGTCATCGTCTTTTTTGGGAGATAATACGGGGGGAGTTGTCGTTGACTTACTCGCTTCTGTGGTTATAGGGGCTTCTTGTATTGAATCAGCTGTGCTGCTGGGCTCTTGTTGTGCAGGTTTCTCAATTACTGTTTGTGTTTCAGTTTGCGGTTTTACGTTAGACTCTTTTGCTGGGACGACTTCAGGCTCAGCAGGGGCAATCGCATCATTTTCATCAAGCCATACTAAAGCGTCGTAGTAACGGCGAATATTATCAACATATTGCACTGCGACATCGCCACGGGAATAACCATACTTGGTGTTACGGTAATAACGCTTTTTGATGAGCAATGGTAAGCGTTTTTTCACATCTGCCCATTTATCGGGACTTGCTCCTTGTTGCTCGGTAATGATCCGCGCGTCATTTACATGACCCCAGCCAATATTATATGACGCTAATGCCAACCACATGCGATCAGGTTGCGGGACTCGATCTGGGATGCGTTTTTCTAGTTTCATTAGATACTCTGCACCGCCTTTTATATTTTGCTCTGGTGCTAAACGGTTCGTTACACCAACTTGTTTTGCTGTATCGCGAGTGAGCATCATAATACCACGTACCCCCGTTGGTGATTTAGCGCGTGGGTTCCACATTGATTCTTGATAACTTAAAGCTGCAAGCAGGCGCCAATCTAGCGTCCCCGCATATTGCTCAAACCAAGGTTGATATTTAGGTAAAGTGTCTTTGATAGCTTCAATATAGGCGAGGGTATTGACGTAGTTAAATTGGCGCACGTGACCAAAGTATTTTTCTTCAAGAACGTATAGTTGATTATTTTGCTTCACTTCACCAAAAAACGGCACCATTAATGCGTAGAGTGAATCATCACCGTCTTTGCGCAATAACCATGCAATTGGATCATTGCGGGTAACTGAAAAACCAATACTTAAATTGGGGTGGTAGCGACGGAATAAAGATAAAGTGTGCGAGTCTGCAAGGGTGTAATCTATGTCTCCATCTATTACACCTTGCAGTAACTCTTCTTCATCAAACTCTTCGGTTTCTTGCCAAGTTAAATTCGGGTGAGTTTGTTTTATTTGTTGAAGTGCTAATGAGTGGCTACTTTTTGCCAGTACCGTTAAGTTACCAGTTAGATCATCAAAGTCACGAGGTCTTACACGTCCTTGCTTATAAACTAATTTTTGACTAATGGTGCGATATGTTGGGCCAAATCGGTAAGTTTGAGCACGAGTCTTGTCATAAGTTAAACCGGAAGCTATTAAATCTAAGTCGCCATTATCTAAACGAGAAAACATATCGGATAAGTTAAAGAACGGCACCATTTCAAGCTCGACACCTAAATGGTCTGCAAACTCTTGCGCTAACTCATATTCAAACCCTTGTTCGCCTTGTACGGCTTGGTAGTAGTTACTTGCCCCTGCTAATGTACCAACTCGGATTTTATTGTGTGCTTTAATTTGACTGAGTTGAGATTGTTGCTGCTGCATATCGCAGGCACATAAAAACATTACTAACGTAATGATTGTTATTAGCTTTTGTTTAAACATACCGCGCCCCTTGAATGCTACTATCCCCTTATATCAAAACTTTAACGTGGCGTCACTTGTCGATTTGTTGTAGATGATGTTGCGCTGTTTTAATATCTCCATGTGCTGAACGGTAATATTCGGGATAAACGATGCGAACAAATACGGGCATTGACGCAATTTTAATTCCCCCCTTAACCTGTATTTCCGAGTTACTTGGGTATATAATGCCCGCCTAAAATATCGTTCAATCCCTAACCCCGGATGAAAATACCTATGTTGATCCTTCGTGGTGCACCAGCACTTTCCGATTTTAGAGTTCAGAAAATTTTAGCCCGTTGCCAACAGGCGCAACTTCCAGTCACTAATGTATACGCTGAGTATGCACACTTTGCCGATTTAACGGCAGAGCTTTCAAGTGACGAGCAAACTAAGCTTGAGAAGTTACTTACCTATGGTCCAACGATTGCCGAACATACACCAGCAGGTACTTTGGTGTTAGTAACGCCTCGCCCAGGAACAATCTCACCTTGGGCTTCAAAAGCGACGGATATTGCACATAATTGTGGTTTAGCGCAAGTTCACCGTGTAGAGCGTGGTATTGCTTACTATGTTGAAGGTGATTTAAACGCTGAACAGCTTTCTCAAGTCGCAGCCTTGTTACATGATCGCATGACTGAAGCAACACATGGCGCAATGGACGATGCTGCTAAATTGTTCCGCACTGACGCACCAAGTCCAATGTCATCAGTAGACATTTTAGGCGGTGGTCGTGAAGCGCTTGCTACGGCAAACGTTGAGCAAGGCTTTGCACTGGCAGATGACGAAATCGATTACTTGGTAGAGAACTTCCAAAAGTTAGGGCGCAACCCGAACGACATCGAATTATTTATGTTTGCACAAGCAAACTCAGAGCATTGCCGTCACAAGATTTTTAATGCAGATTGGACAATTGATGGTATCGAACAGCCAAAGTCGCTGTTTAAAATGATTAAAAACACCTACGAGCATAATCCTGAAAATGTATTATCTGCCTATAAAGATAACGCTGCAGTAATGACGGGCTCTAAAGCGGGTCGTTTCTTCCCGAATGCTGAAGGTGAATACGCGTATCATCAAGAGAACATTGAAATCTTGATGAAAGTTGAAACGCATAACCACCCAACAGCCATTGCCCCATTCTCAGGTGCGGCAACGGGGTCTGGTGGTGAGATTCGTGATGAAGGCGCCACCGGTCGTGGCTCTAAGCCAAAAGCGGGTTTAGTTGGCTTTACTGTATCAAACCTACGTATTCCTGGTTATGAGCAACCGTGGGAAACTGATTTTGGTAAACCGGGTCGTATTGTTAACGCGCTTGATATTATGATTGATGGCCCACTAGGTGGCGCGGCATTTAACAACGAGTTTGGTCGTCCAAACTTATTAGGTTATTTCCGTACTTATGAAGAACAAGTCAATAGCCACAATGGTGTCGAAGTTCGTGGTTACCACAAGCCAATCATGCTTGCCGGTGGTTTAGGTAATATTCGTTCTGAGCATGTACAAAAAGGTGAAATTCCAGTTGGTGCAAAACTGATTGCATTAGGTGGTCCTGCCATGAACATTGGTTTAGGTGGCGGTGCCGCTTCATCAATGGCATCTGGCCAATCAAATGAAGATTTAGACTTTGCTTCTGTACAGCGCGAAAACCCTGAAATGGAACGTCGTTGTCAGGAAGTGATCGATAAGTGTTGGCAACTTGGTGATGCTAACCCAATCGCGTTTATCCACGATGTGGGCGCAGGTGGTTTATCAAATGCATTCCCTGAGCTTGTGAATGACGGTGGTCGTGGTGGTAAATTCCAGCTACGCGACATTCCTAATGATGAACCAGGTATGGCGCCGCATGAAATTTGGTGTAACGAATCACAAGAGCGTTATGTACTTGCCGTAGCCGTTGAAGATTTTGACCGTTTTGAAGCTATTTGTAAGCGTGAACGTGCACAATATGCGGTCATTGGTGAAGCTACTGAAGAGCGTCATTTAACAGTTGCTGATAGCCACTTTGATAACAACCCTGTTGATTTACCGCTAGATGTATTATTAGGTAAAGCACCGAAAATGCACCGTGAAGCGCACTCTTTAAAAGCGACTAGTGAAGCGTTAGATACAGCAAAAATTGATATCGCAGATGCTGCACAGCGTTTATTACGCTTACCAACCATTGCAGAAAAAACCTTCTTGATCACGATTGGTGATCGTTCTGTAACAGGTTTAGTTGCGCGCGACCAGATGGTTGGCCCGTGGCAGGTACCAGTGGCTAACTGTGCAGTGACAGCTGCAACGTATGATACTTACCATGGTGAAGCTATGTCACTGGGTGAGCGTACACCTGCGGCATTACTGAACTATGGCGCATCAGCACGCTTAGCTGTAGCTGAGTCATTAACTAATATTGCATGTGCCAATATTGGTGGTCTTGAGAATATTAAGCTTTCTGCAAACTGGATGGCTGCTGCAGGTCACCCAGGTGAAGATGCCGGTTTATACGAAGCAGTTAAAGCCGTGGGCGAAGAGCTTTGTCCTGCACTCGGCCTCACTATTCCTGTGGGTAAAGACTCTATGTCGATGAAAACTCAATGGGATGAGAATGGCGAGCAAAAATCGGTTACTGCACCGCTTTCGTTAATCATCACTGCATTTGGCCGTGTTGAAGATGTACGTAAAACGGTGACCCCACAGTTACGTACAGATAAAGGTGAAACGTCACTGATCTTAGTTGATTTAGGGGCAGGCAAAAACCGCATGGGTGCATCAAGCTTAGCGCAAGTTTATAAGCAATTAGGCGATGTAACCCCAGATGTTGATAGCCCTGAATTATTAAAAGGCTTCTACAATGCAATGCAAGCACTAGTCGCAGATAACAAGTTACTTGCTTATCATGACCGTTCAGACGGTGGTTTATTTACCACAGTAGCTGAAATGGCATTTGCTGGTCACACGGGTGTAACAGTCAACCTTGATGAGCTAACAGGCTCAGATATTGGAGTTCTTTATAACGAAGAGCTCGGTGCTGTTATTCAAGTTGCTAATAGTGATTTAGACGCAGTAAATGCGGTATTTGCTGAGCACGGTATTGCAGCAATCAGCCACGCAATTGGTTCTTTAAACGGTGATGACACTGTAGTCTTTAATCGTGCAGGCAACACAGTACTTAGTAATACACGTACAGAGCTTCGTACAATTTGGGCCGAAACAACGTACCAAATGCAAGCGCGTCGTGATAATCCAGATTGTGCTAAACAAGAGTTCGATGCCAAGTTTGACGCTAAAGATCCTGGTCTTAACGTTAAATTAAATTTTGACTTAAACGAAGATGTGGCAGCGCCGTATATTGCTACAGGCGCTAAGCCAAAAATGGCTATCTTACGTGAGCAAGGTGTTAACTCGCACCTAGAAATGGCTGCTGCGTTTAACCGTGCAGGTTTTGCAGCGGTTGATGTGCACATGAGCGATATTCTTGAAGGGCGCTTAAGCCTTGAAGAATTTAAAGGCTTAGTGGCATGTGGTGGTTTCTCTTACGGTGACGTACTAGGTGCAGGTGAAGGCTGGGCTAAATCAATCTTGTTTAATGATATGGCACGCGATCAGTTCCAAAGCTTCTTTGAGCGTCAAGACTCATTTAGCTTAGGTGTGTGTAATGGTTGTCAGATGCTATCAACGTTAAAAGAGTTGATCCCTGGCACTGAGCATTGGCCACGCTTTGTAACTAATAAGTCTGAGCGTTTTGAAGCACGCTTTAGCTTGGTTGAAGTGCAGGAGAATCCTTCTGTATTCTTTAACGGTATGGCAGGCTCTCGTATGCCTATCGCGGTGTCTCATGGTGAAGGTCATGCTGAATTTGCAGACGGTGCTGCGGTTAAAGCGGCGCTTGAGTCAGGTACTGTTGCGGTTAAATTTGTTGATAACTACGGTAACCCAACAACTCAGTATCCGGCTAACCCAAATGGTTCGCCAGAAGGTATTACAGGTATTACATCTACTGATGGTCGTGCGACTGTGATGATGCCACACCCTGAACGCGTATTCCGAGCGGTTGCTAACTCTTGGCACCCAGATGAGTGGAGCGAGGATAGCCCATGGATGCGTATGTTCCGTAACGCACGTAAAAATGTAGGTTAATTTACATTTATACAAGCTAGGTTCATACTTTAGCGATAGAATAAAAGGCTGCATTGTGCAGCCTTTTTTGTTTATGCTGGTCAAAGGTCAAAGGTCAAAATTTATTTAAGGATAATATGTTTAAGCGTGTAGGTTGGGGGTTATTCATTCTACTGCTAAGTGTGTTGACACTTGGTTATGTTTTTCGCATGCCGCTCACTTTGCATTTTGCGGCCCCTTCATTACAGCAATCCGGTGTTGAATTGCATTGTTTGGACTGGTCGTTAACAAGCAATTTAGATCTCCATATAGAAAAAGCGTGTATTGGCTACCAAGGGCAGCAACTTGAATTAGCTGATATAACGGTTAATACCAAGCGGGTTACTATTAACCGTGCCAATCTTAGCGTAACAACTCCAACGTCTACTGCTGAGTCATCCACAGCAAAAAAATTGGCGTTAACACTTATTGAAAGTAGACCTTTACTGACGGTTAATCGGTTAGTGATCTCATATCCGCAGCTAGCCAACCCCTTGACTATCAGTATAAATGAACCCCTTTTGAATCAATTTGTGGTTAGTGGAGATATCACCGCTAGTGCGTCGTTATTTACAGATCGTATAACAGGGCAAGTGAAGCTTGATAATGAGTTAGTGAGCAAGGTAAGACACATTGTTAACTTGAATCTTAATAGTCAAAATCGCTTTAGTTTTGATGGTTTAAGTTTAACGCTTGATTCACAGATAGATGGCCAATACGTCGCTGAACTTGAAAATTGTGCAATTATATTTAAGGCCAATGGCCATGTAAGCAGCCAGTATGATTTAAACTCTCAGCGATTAATTTTGGATGCGCAGCAATTAACAAGCTCGCTAGATGCGCAAGAAAATTGCTTGCAGCAAATTGCAAGGTTAACAGCAGATACTAAGCAACAGCAATTTATTGCCAAGCAAATTCCACTTCATTGGCAGTTGCAATTACCTGACCAAATTGGCTGGCAGGATGGCAGCCTGAATCTAGATGCGATTAACTTTGTTGCTGCTACAAGTGAGTTAAGAATAAATAATCTCGATGTAAATAGTAATGATCTGCCCAACAGCCTAAAAGCCGAGCTGGCTTTTTCGCTGCAAAATGATGACATTAAAAAGTTTAGCATAACTACTAACATGGCTAATCATGGCGTTGTAGGCAGGTATCAATTAGATCTAGTGCAGTTACCTGATTTTATTGCCGTAGATGCACAAAACATAACCAGTAACGGCGAGTTTACTGTAAAAGAGTTTTTGACTACAGCACAGGGAAAACTGTCTGCGAAGTTAGCGATTGGGAAGTTGGCTGTTGATGAACTCACTGTAAGCAAGTATCAAGGAACACTGGCAGCAACAATTAATGAACAGCGTTATACAACAGCTGCACTCGCCAGCCAAGTCGATACAGTGAGTTTCAGCGATTATAAATTAACGCAACTAACAAATAACTTGAATGCCTCTGGTGACCTTGGAGTTGGAGAGCTGTTTATTGATATTAGCAGTGAAACTACTTTAGCAGTATTACAAAGTGAGGCAGTTGACCTTAACAATATCAAGGTAAGCTCTCGTGCAATGCAAAGCCGTGCATTGCAGGCTTCGCATCAAGTAATGATTGATGATATTAAAGTGATTGTTACACATCATATGAGTAGTACGGCACACCCTGTGGAAGTGATTATTCCTGAACAGTCGGTTTCACGATTTAACCCCATTTTACATCAGTTTGCTCCGCTTGCGACATTAACGGGGGGCTCTGTTTCAGCCCATGTCAAAGGAGATGTTAACTTATTGGCCGCTGATATCACTGTACAGTTAAGTGGTATTAATGGCCTATATACAGATTACCTGATCAATGGCTTTAGTAGTCAATTGGTAGGGAAGTATGATTCAGGCCTGCTTAATGTTAAGCCGACTAAATTTGATATTAATGAACTTCGTGCTGGTGCGATTGTTGAAAAGATAACTGGGCAATTGCAGATCAATAATAGTGAACCTGCCATCACAGCTATTACTGGTAACGTGATGGGAGGCAGCTTTACACTTGATAAGTACCGAGTGACTGAGCAGCCTCAGCAAGCGTTAGTCACATTTAAAAATATTGATGCAAGTAAAGTGATCACGCTTGATGAAAAGTCAGGGATCAGTTTAACGGGGCGAGTTACTGGCACATTACCGGTATATTTTTCTGAGTTAGGTATAGAAGTGAAAGAGGGGCAGCTCACAAACCAAGGTGCAGCGAAGCTACTTATTACTAATAATGCCGCTTTTAATGCGGTCAAAGCACAGCAGCAAGAGCTTAGCCCTATACTTGGTTTGCTTGAAGATTTAGATATTCAAAGTATTAAAAGTAGTGTTAATTTAAAACCAGATGGTTGGATGACCTTAGGCGTTAATTTACAAGGTTATAATAAACCACAAGCGCAGCAAGTTAACTTTAACTACAATCATGAAGAAAATGTGTTTACGCTATTACGAGCATTACGCTTAAGTGATGAAATTACACAAAAGGTTGAACAAGAGTATTCAACAAAAGGAAGTAATAATGACTAAATGGTTAGTGATAATAACAGCACTGGGTTTACTCAGTGCATGCACGCATCGTGTTGAGGTGGCAGCAAAAGAGCCAATAACAATCAACTTAAATGTAAAAGTTGATCATGAGATCCGCGTAAAAGTTGATAAAGAGCTCGATAATTTATTTAGTGATGACAGCGAATTATTCTAAGGAACCATTATGAGCAGAGTAAGTAATAAAAAATTAAATATAATCACATTGTTGAGTGCCGTTTGCTTGTCGTTCTCGGCGTGGGCAATTAGCTTAGATGATGCTAAGAACCAAGGTTTAGTGGGGGAGGATAGCTCGGGTTATTTGGGCCTTGTGGTACAAAATGCAGAAGCAAAAGCGGTTGTTGATGAAATCAATGAAAAACGAAAAGCACAATATTTAAAGCTGGCGAAAAAAAATAATCTGTCGCTTGCTCAAGTTGAAGCGTTAGCGGCAGCGAAAACGATTGAAAAAACTCAATCTGGTCACTTTATTGAAGTGAACGGCGAGTGGGTTAAAAAGTAAGCTATATTATGAGAGAACCGAGCTGTTAAGCGCTCGGTTTTTTGCATCCAGCAAGTAATTGTTGCCAAAAGTCGAT
Organism: Pseudoalteromonas sp. S1727; assembly: GCF_005886375.1. NCBI lineage: Bacteria > Pseudomonadati > Pseudomonadota > Gammaproteobacteria > Alteromonadales > Pseudoalteromonadaceae > Pseudoalteromonas > Pseudoalteromonas sp. S1727. The sequence continues at coordinate 108,560 of NZ_PNDT01000005.1, read as the reverse complement.
GCCTTTACGGCGTGCTAAATTGATATTGTGTTCAGGGATAGATTCCGGCTCGTTGTACTCATCTAATGCGGCACTCATACTGGCTTCACGAATTAAATGCAAGGTTGGAAAAGGTGCTCGGTTCGTATAGTTGGCGGCATCACTTTCATCGCTATCGGCAAATACATAATCAGGATGAAAGTTAGCTATTTGGTACTTGCCCTCAAAGCCCTGTGCAACAAGTAATGCATTTGCTAAATCCACTAAATCTAAAAACGCTTCAAAATCAGCGAAGCCTTGTTCAAACATTAATAATGTCGTTTCTCGTGTTGGCTGCCTGTCAAGTTCAATACACTGCTCAATCATCTCCATCACGGCGTCATCAATGCTGGTGGCTTGGCTTGTTTGATAGTGAATACAATTGTTTTCCACTTCTTTACGGGCAAATGGACAGAAATTGTATTTAACAATGACACTTGAAACCCATTCGCGGGTTTGTTGTTCTGGTAAACTTAATGATGTTTGATCAGTCACGATTAGGCTCTAAATAGTGGTTAATAATAGCAATTGTTTTCGCAATTGCACCTTGGTTATTAGCCACACACACTGCGGCTTGCTCGCCTAGTTTTTTACAACGAACGGGTTGTTGATAAAGCTCTATTAGTTGCAAGCTTAATTCATCCGTGCTGGCTACTTGTTTAGCTCCACCAAGGGCAATTAGCTCTGGGTAAACATGGTTAAAGTTATAAGTATGTGGGCCCGTTAATACTCCCACAGAGAAAGCCGCTGATTCGAGCGGATTATGCCCACCGCGCTCAATTAAACTACCGCCGACATAGCTTATGTTAGCCATACCATATAAACATTGCAGTTCCCCCAAGGTATCGCCAAGGAGTACATGCTCGTTGTGATAGTCATTTTGACTACGACGGCTAAAGCTCAGAGTTGACTCGTGGAGTAATTCCGCAACTTTATCAAATTGTTCTGGGTGGCGCGGGGCAATAACCAGTAATGCATCTGGAGCTACTTCTAAAAGGCGTTGATGCGCGTTTAAGATTAAATGATGCTCAATAGGGTGGGTGGAACCAGCAACCCAAATAAAACGCTGACTATTGTATTGTGCTTTTAAAGTTTCAACTTTTAATAACTGTTCAGCGGTAGGTTTAATATCAAACTTAATCGACCCTGTTACTTGTACTTTTTCTGCATCAAGGCCTAGCTCGATAAAGCGAGTGGCATCGTCTTGGTTGTGACTTGCCAGTGCTGAGATAGAAGCCATCAGTGCTCGCGTCAGCGGCGCTACTTTTTGGTAACCACGTTGAGATTTCTCTGACAAGCGGGCATTAAGTACCAGTACCGGAATATTACGTTGTTTACTTTGTGCAAGTAAGTTTGGCCACAGCTCGGTTTCTAAAATACACAGCATAGCGGGTTTTACTTGCTTTAAAAATCGCGCAGTTGCACATGGGAAGTCAAGTGGTAAGTAGACGCATTGTACCGAGTCTTTAAAGTTGTTATATATTTGCTCCCGTCCTGTCGGTGTATTACACGTGATCATTAAGGAGTAAGTTGGCAGCTGACTTTGTAATTGTTTAATTAATGGCGATGCAGCTAACACTTCACCCACAGAGGCGCAGTGGAAGACGATAGTTGAATTTTTTTGTTCGCTAATAAGGCCAAACCGCTCTGCAAAATATTCTCGGTAGCCAGGATTTTTTTTACCTCTTAACAGATACAAATAAAAGACAATAAGTGGGCTTAGCAGATAAAGAATCAGCGAATAAAAAAAACGAGCCATTTTCTAGCCTCAAATTATAAATGTTAATGATAACGCGGATATCTGCTGAGCAAAATGCGAAATTGTTAAAAATCGTTCCAGTTGCGAGTTTTGAGTGTTTAGTTGTGGCTAATTTGGTAATATTTCAGCACCTTTGTGAAAAATATAGTTGTTATGAAATTAAAATTGATAAAAGCCGCGGTTCTAAGCAGTTTTATAAGTTGCGCATTTCCTTTATTTGCAACACCTACTGCGTATCTACCGATTGGTATGGATGCACAGCTTGATCATCAGCTCGATACTTTATTTGCGATTAGCACTGGCACACCGATGGCTAAACCGTATCGTTTAACTGAAGTTGAAGCCGCACTGACTCAATTGCAAGATTCACAACCGAGTTTAGTTGCAGCTATACGTGCGAAAATCAAACCTTACCAAGGTAGTGACAATATTACTCGCGTTGGTGTGAAACTTAGAGTTGATGGAGACAAATCAACTAAACTTGCTAATCAACGAGGTGTGAGTTCTGACGAATGGGGGCAGGTATTTTTTGAAGGTATTTGGCGTCCGAATGACTATACCTTGATGCAAGTTGGGGTGGATTACCGCGCTAAGCAAAATAAATTTGTGAACTATAATAGCTTTGTAAGTTTTGCTGGTGATGATCTACAACTAAATATCGGCTATAAGGAACATTGGTTTTCGCCATTTAAACAATCAGCGCAAATTATTTCTACCAATGCCCGTACTTCACCGTCAATTTCATTAGGTATGGTGGCACCGGCGCATAATTGGTGGAACTTTGATTTTGAACTCTATTACTCCGAGCTTGAGCATGTTGAAAAAGGGATTTTATATCAAGGTGAGCTGCATGATGGCACCCCTCGTTTAGCAGGAACACATATTAGTATTGAGCCAGTTTCGGGCTGGAAAATTGGCTTAAACCGCATGATGCAATTTGGTGGTGGTCCCCGTGAAGTTGGCTTCAGCGATGTAGTAAAAGCGTTTTTTGATCCTGCAGGAAATGATAATGGTGAACTTGCTGGTGGTCCAGATAATGAGCTTGGTGATCAGTTTGCGTCAATAACCAATGTTATAAACTTTAATTGGGGAATGCCAATAGAACTGTATTTTGAATATGGCGGTGAAGATACAAAGGAGCATAAAAACTATCAATTTGGTAATATTGTTTATAGCTATGGGGTGTTTTTACCTCAAATTACAAATGATCTATCACTACGCTATGAGTATACCAATATGCATGCTCAGTGGTATAGAAACTATATATACCCCACTTATGGTAATACAAAGGATGGCTATGTCATAGGACATTATTTAGCAGATCAGCGCTATTTATATGATGCTGTACCATCAATTTCACATAGTTTAGAAGCAACTTATGCTGCGCTAGCGGATTCGTTCTGGCGTGTAAAATTTACCTTAATTGATAATGAAAGTGGTTATGTTGATGAGTTTGGAATAGTAAGCAATGATTATGAACAAGCCATTGAGCTGCAAATTAGTAATAACCGCAAATGGCAAGAGTACAATATTGAAACTACGTTGACCTATGGTGAAGATGTGTTCGGTGATAACTATACGTGGTTATCCGTGGCACTTTTTTGGTAGTAATTAGTCAGACTTATTTTGAGGGGACTTTAAATGTCTAAAATTGATTCTGTAGCGACCAGCTACCTTGAAAGTTTAACTCGTCACCAAGTATTATTTGAAACGATGGAAACATACCATCCTCAAGTTATGCAATTACTTGAGGTTTGCCACAGTACTTTACAAGCGGGTGGTAAAGTGATTTGGTTTGGTAATGGTGGCAGCGCAGCAGATGCGCAGCACTTAGCGGCGGAGTTTGTGGTACGTTATAAATTAGAACGTGGTCCATTAGCATCTATGGCGCTAACAACAGATACTTCTATCTTAACTGCGCACAGTAACGACTATCACTTTGATACGGTATTTGAGCGTCAAGTACAGGCATTGTGTAAACCTGAAGATTTAGTGATTGGTTTAACGACCTCTGGCACCAGCGTTAATATAAATTTAGCACTTGCGGCAGCAAATGAAATTGGTGCCTTTACCGTTGCTTTTACTGGTCGCGATGGCGGCAAAGTTAAAGACATCGCAAAATTACCTATTATTATTAAAAATGATGAAACAGCGCGGATTCAAGAAGCGCATATGTTTATTGGTCATTGGTTGTGTGAAGCCATCGATATGGTCGTAGCGGGGCAAAATTAATGGATTTAGGGTTATTTAAGAACCTTTCTAACGCAAGAATTTTAGTGGTTGGTGATGTAATGCTGGACCGTTATTGGCATGGCGACTCTGGGCGTATATCTCCTGAAGCGCCAGTGCCGATTGTCAAAGTCAGTAAGTTTGAAGACAAAGCGGGTGGTGCTGCAAACGTAGCAAAAAATATTGCTCGGTTAGATGGTAAGGTTGGCTTACTTGGTCTTATTGGTGAAGATGAAAGTGGGCAAATTTTAGAAAATATTTTGGCCGATGAGCGCATTGACTCACAACTAGTAAGTGTGTGTGATTTACCAACGATTTCAAAAATGCGTGTGATCAGTCGTCATCAACAAGTGGTGCGGTTAGATTTAGAAGAAACATTTACCGACCAGCACAGTCAATTGCTACTTAATCGGTTAGAGTTGGTATTAGATCAATATGATTTCGTGGTGTTTTCTGATTATGCGAAAGGCTCATTGAGTTTAATTCAACAGATGATCCAAGTTGCAAAAGCAGCAGGTAAAATTGTATTAATTGATCCTAAATCACCAGATTTAAATTTATATCATGGTGCTGACTATATTACTCCCAACTTGAATGAGTTTAAACTTGCTGGTGGTAAAACTGATTCAGAACAAAGCTTGACTGATAGCGCACGGGTACTCATTAAAGATGCCGGTGTTGCAGCAATGCTTTTAACTCGTTCAGAGCAAGGGATGTCGCTTATCAGTGCTGATGAAAAGCATGATTTTGCTGCACAGCAGCTTGAAGTAAGTGATGTAACGGGAGCAGGCGACACTGTTATTGCAACTCTTGCGGTAATGTTAGGTGCTGGCATGCAGCCTAAAGATGCCGTTGAGATTGCCAACCTAGCTGCCGGTATTGCAGTGAGTAAATTAGGTGCTGCAACGGTATCGCCAGAAGAGCTCAGCCGCAAACTAGGTCAATATTTACAAAAGACCGGTGAGCATTATCAAACGCCATTTGATGATGTGCTAAAGCATATTGAGTTTGCAAAGCAAAATGGTGAAACAATTGTGTTCACAAATGGTTGCTTTGATATTCTTCATGCTGGGCATGTACGCTATTTAGCGCAAGCTAAAGCACGAGGAGATCGTTTAGTCGTCGGCTTAAATAACGATGAATCAATCACCCGTTTGAAAGGCCCTGAGCGTCCTATTAATCCGTTGGATGAGCGAGCTATGGTGCTGAGCGCTTTGGCATCAGTCGATTGGGTTATCCCATTTGGTGCCGTAGAAGAAAACGATACACCAGCTAAATTAATCGAGCTTATAAGCCCTGATATTTTAGTGAAGGGAGGCGATTACACTGTAGAGCAAATAGCGGGTGCTGAACATGTACTTCGCCATGGTGGCAAAGTCGAGGTGTTGGAGTTTTTAAATGGCTGCTCTACATCAAAAGTAATCAGTAAAATAAAGGCTTAACGGTTATGTTTAAGGGCGCTCTGGTATGCTGCGTGTAACTGCTGCCAGTCGCTTTGCTGCCAATGCATAACATGATTTCGTCCTTGCTCCTTATTAAACGAGCGAGCAAGGCGAGCCATATTTGCTTGTTGCCAATTAAGGTGTGGAGTTCTTAATTCACCTCGGTCAAAGTCGATAATAAATACGTCACCCGCTTCATTAAATAAAATATTATTTATATTTAAATCAGCATGATACACCCCATTGTTATGGAATTTAGCAATTGTCTCGGCAATTTTTAGCAATTCCAGCTCAGTTAAATTACGTATTTTTAGCACATCTAACAGGCTTTGTGCGCCAGCAATGGCTTGAGTAATAATATCACCGCGGTATATTAAACCATTTACACTGATCTTTGCTGCAATTGGCATTGGTACGTTTAAACCAAGCTTGATCAATCGCATCATCAGCGCAAATTCTTGGTATACTCGGGTTTTTGCAACGTCCCTGTAAAGGTATTGATCGCTTAATACTTTACCTACTAAGCCGCCACGCCAGTAATGTCTAAGCACGGCTGTTAGGTCGTTATGGCAAAAAAACCATGCTGTCGCGCGGCCTTTTTTGGTACCAACGATCTTATCCTGCTGCTGCCAGTACTCAGCATCAAACCAATTTAAGCTTATTAAAGCACTGTATTCAGGGTGGCTTAAAATGATGTGCTCATTAATGGTTTGTTGGTTAAACATAATGTATTTACTTGATTACAGGCGATAACGGTATCTTAACCTGTTTTAAAGCTGAGTATAAGTACTTGCAATAGCGAGTAGTTAATTTAAGATCATTACTATTACCAAGCATAAGCTAAGGATTTCTGTGACTGACTCAATCACCTATTCAGATATTTGTATTTTAAGACTCTCCGCAATTGGTGATGTTTGTCATGCTGTATCGGCGGTGCAAGCGATTCAAAAAGCGCACCCAAATGCAAAAATCACCTGGGTGATTGGTAAAGTTGAAGCCATGTTGCTGGCAGATTTACCCGGTGTTGAGCTGGTGGTGTTTGATAAAAAGCAAGGGAAGGCGGCTTATCAACAGCTAAAACAGCAGTTTAAAGGCCGTAAATTTGATGTGTTACTGCATATGCAAGTAGCATTAAGGGCTAATTTAGTCGCGCGTTGTATCCCTGCGAAAGTTAAAATTGGCTTTGATTGGGTTCGCTCTAAAGAATTACATAGTTTATTTATTAATAAACGTATAGCAGCGCAGCAGCAGGCTCATGTGTTAGAAGGCTTTAAAGGTTTTGCACAAGCGATAGGTGTTGCAGATTATCAGCCTAATTGGGCTATGCCCGTCACTGAGCAGGACCAAATAACAGCGGATGAATTACTTGGCGCAGAGCGATTAGCCGGGCGCATTTTTGTGATTTCACCTGCCGCGAGTAAAAAAGAACGTAACTGGCTTGCAGAGCGTTACGCCAAACTTGCCGAGCATGCGCACAGCCAAGGTTTTCATGTGGTGATCACTGGCGGTCCAACTGAGCTTGAAGTGACACTCAGTAATGAGATTATCGCTGCCACTAGCACACCTATTGTTAACCTTGTGGGTAAAACAAAGCTTAAGCAACTGTTATGTGTATTAAAGCGAGCGGCATTAGTTCTAGCTCCTGATACTGGTCCTGCGCATATGGCGGTAACCGTGGGCACACCGGTAATTGGTTTATATGCTCATTCAAACCCAAAGCGAACAGGGCCTTATTTATATCAAAACTATGTTGTTGAGGTTTACCATCAAAACTTACTCAAGCAAACAGGTAAAACGGCTGAACAACTACCTTGGGGCACGCGAATTAAAGGCAGTGACTTAATGAGTCAAATAACAGTTGATGAAGTAACCTTGATGTTTGACCTTGTGGTAAAAAAAGAGCAGTTATGAGTCGTTTTAATAAAGCCTTATTTTTAGATCGTGATGGTGTGGTTAATATTGATCATGGTTATGTTTATGAGCCTGATAAGTTTGAATTTGTGCCTGGCGTGTTTGCCGCATGTAAAGCGTTTGTCGATGCGGGTTATAAACTGATCATCGTGACTAACCAATCAGGGATTGGCCGCGGTTATTATTCTGAGGCTGATTTTCATATATTGACACACTGGATGATAAGTCAATTTGCTGAGCATCAAGTCACTGTCGCGGATGTTTATTTTTGCCCCCACCACCCAAAAAAAGCCTTACCAGCTTATCTAAAACTGTGTGATTGTCGCAAGCCAGCAGCAGGCATGCTATTACAAGGTATTGCTGAACATCATGTTGATGTCACTCAAAGTATTATGGTGGGTGATAAACTCAGCGATATGCAAGCGGCAAGTAAAGCTGCTATAGGCACCCGGGTGCTGGTACGGTCAGGGCAAAAGTTTGATGCCCTAGCTATCGACTCGGCGGATTATGTTTGTGATTCGTTAGCTGATTTACCCGCATTACTGCTATAACCGAATGTAAACTGGCAGCATAAGTTGTCAGTTCCTTATTTATGCGATGAACTACAAACAGTGCATTTGTTTGACTAAACTTTTACAATAGCCGCATAGATGAGCCGTGTTAATTCATGTTCGCTCGCCCCGTTCAATAAATTGGAGATTTCAGATGAGAGCATCTGCGTTTTTTAGCCAGCTTCAGCAGCAAATTGATGAAGTAAAAGCCGAAGGTTTGTATAAAAATGAGCGAGTGATCACATCACAGCAGCAAGCTCAAATTCAAGTAGCTTCTGGCGACCAAGTTATTAATTTTTGTGCTAATAATTACTTAGGTTTGGCAAATAGCTCCGAGCTTATTCAAGCCGCACAGCAAGGCTTAGACGCGCATGGCTTTGGTGTTGCATCGGTGCGTTTTATTTGTGGAACGCAAGACATTCACAAAACGTTAGAGCAAAAAATCAGTGCATTTTTAGAAACTGAAGACACTATCTTATATTCATCGTGTTTTGATGCGAATACGGGGTTATTTGAAACAATTTTAGGCGCAGACGATGCGATTATTTCCGACTCGTTAAATCACGCATCGATCATTGATGGTGTGCGCTTATGTAAAGCTAAACGTTTCCGTTATGCAAATAACGATATGGCTGACCTAGAAAAGCAATTGATTGCCGCTGATGAAGCGGGTGCAAAAACAAAACTTATTGCAACCGATGGCGTGTTCTCTATGGATGGCGTGATCTGTAATTTAGAAGCAGTTTGTGATCTTGCTGATAAATATGATGCGCTTGTTATGGTTGATGACTCACATGCCGTTGGTTTTGTTGGTGAAAATGGTAAAGGCACACCTGAGTACTGTAATGTGTTAGACCGTGTCGATATTATTACTGGCACCTTAGGTAAAGCGCTTGGTGGTGCATCGGGCGGCTATACATCAGGTAAAAAAGAAATTGTTGAATGGTTGCGTCAACGTTCTCGTCCTTATTTATTCTCTAACTCATTGGCTCCTTCAATTGTTACTGCATCAATCAAAGTGCTTGAAATGCTAGAAAACGGTGGTGAGTTACGTGCTAAGTTATGGTCAAACGCAAAATACTTCCGCGAGCAAATGGAAGCGGCTGGCTTTACCTGTGCCGGTAAAGATCACGCGATAATTCCAGTAATGCTAGGAGATGCTAAAATCGCATCAGCGATGGCAGATAAATTGTTAGCAGAAGGTATCTACGTGACTGGTTTTTCTTTCCCTGTTGTACCAAAAGGCCAAGCACGTATTCGTACACAAATTTCAGCAGCGCATAGTATTGAACAATTAGATATCGCAATTGACGCCTTTACCCGTATTGGTAAAGAAATGGGTGTTATTTAATTAATTTATTTTAAGCCGTTGCCTTTGCAGCGGTTTTTTTTATTGAGTGTGATTCATGAAAGCATTATCTAAATTAAAAGCAGAGCCAGGCATTTGGATGACTGATGCGCCAAAACCTGAAGTTGGCCATAACGACTTATTAATTAAAATTCGCAAAACTGCGATTTGTGGTACTGACGTACATATTTATAAGTGGGATGAATGGGCGCAGAACACCATTCCTACCCCTATGGTGGTAGGCCATGAATATGTAGGTGAAGTAGTTGATATGGGCCAAGAAGTACGTGGCTTTAGTGTAGGTGACCGGGTCTCAGGCGAAGGTCATATCACTTGTGGCCACTGTCGTAACTGTCGTGCAGGACGAGTTCATCTATGCCGAAATACAACGGGTGTAGGTGTAAATCGTGAAGGTGCATTTGCAGAATATTTAGTGATCCCAGCATTTAATGCATTTAAAATTCCAGACAATATTAGCGATGAGCTAGCCTCTATTTTTGACCCGTTTGGTAATGCTGTACACACGGCATTGTCGTTTGATTTAGTGGGTGAAGATGTATTGATCACAGGTGCAGGGCCAATTGGTATTATGGCAGCGGCAGTGGCTAAGCATGTGGGGGCTCGTCACGTTGTTATTACTGACGTTAATGAATATCGCCTAGATTTAGCCCGTAAAATGGGGGCGACTCGTGCCGTCAATGTTGCAAATGAAAAGCTTGAAGATGTAATGAAAGAGCTTGGTATGACAGAGGGCTTTGATATTGGACTTGAAATGTCAGGTGTGCCGGTTGCATTTAATGGTATGTTAAATAACATGAACCATGGCGGTAAAATTGCCATGCTAGGTATTCCGCCATCAGACATGGCAGTTGATTGGAACCAAGTTATTTTTAAAGGCTTAGTGATCAAAGGGATTTACGGCCGCGAAATGTTTGAAACTTGGTACAAAATGGCCAGCCTTATTCAATCAGGGCTTGATCTAAACCCAATCATTACGCATCAATATTCAATAGATGACTTCCAGGCTGGCTTTGATATGATGATTTCAGGTCAATCGGGTAAAGTTATTCTAAATTGGGATTAATTCAATTTAGGCGTTAAGAAGGGCGGCTTAGGTCGCCTTTTATATTTAGAGAGTATTATGGCATTTAAACATATTTCAATTGCACAAACACAAGCTATGTTAGGCCGCGAAGATGTCGTTATTGCAGATATCCGCGATCCTAATTCGTATCAAGCAGGACATATTCCAGGCTCTGAACATTTATCAAATGCTAATATTGGCGAATTTATGATGAACAAAGAGTTTGACCAGCCAATTATTATTGTGTGTTATCACGGTATGAGTTCACAAGGTGCTGCTAATTACTTATCTGAACAGGGCTTTGAAGATGTATATAGTATGGATGGCGGCTTTACCCAGTGGGAAGTTCAGCTACCAGAGCAGGTAGAACAATGATAGAGCTTGGCAGTATAAATAACCCACGTGCTGCGCAAGGTTTCATTGATTATATAAAAAGCCAAGGGATACATGGCGAGTTACGCTCAGAGGATGGCACCACGGTTATTATTTGTGTTGCCCCAGAGCACTTTCACCAAGCACAACCATTATGGTTAGCATTCGTTGAAAATCCAAACCATGTACGTTACCAAGAAGCATCATGGCAAGTAGGCAGTACTGAGTCGCCGCTCACATACCAAGGCCAAGGATTAAATTTAAAAACACGCTTTAAAGCACTCAGCTGGTTAAATCAAACCGTCACCCTTCTTTGTGTAGGCATTTATTTGGCGTTTTTAATGGGTGGCTTCGAGTCAATTTATAGTGCATTACAGTTTAAACCCGACCAGCCGTTAACTTGGCTGACACCGGCAATTGTGCATTTTACTGCGGTGCACTTAGTGTTTAATATTATGTGGTGGATCACTTTAGGTGATGGCATTGAAAAGCTCAGTGGTAAAAGTACTTTAATGGGGCTTTTTTTAGTGACCGCGCTATTTAGTAATTGGGCCGAGTTTATTATGGTAGGTCCAAACTTTGGTGGCTTGAGTGGTGTAGTTTATGGCTTGCTTGGTTTTTGTTGGATCCATCGAGTTCTAAATCCGCAACAGCCAGCTTTAGTAACCAATGGTATTATCGGCTTTATGTTGATTTGGTTGGTACTTGGCTTTGGCGATATGTTGTTTGTAAGTATGGCTAATTGGGCACACTTAGGTGGCTTAGTAAGCGGTATGGCTTATGCGTTTACCGCTCAGTTATTCACTAAAAATACAGTTAAACCTCAATGATAGAGGTATTTAGTAAATAATACTTCGCGGATGATCTCTTGCCCTGTTTCTTGTTTTAGCAGGGTTTTGAGTTTATCCGCACAGCGTTTTCTGATCTCTTCTCGGCCAGTCAGTGATTTAATTTTTTCTTCAGGCTCTTTAGATAGAATTTCCACTAACGCATCACGTAGTAATGGCGTGTGGTGCTCAACAATAGCAATAGTTGACATATCGCTGAGCATTAAATCAACTGTAATACGTACATACCCCAGTTTTTTATTACCTTGGCCGATGTAATTAGTAATAATATCGGGCTCAAAGCCAAAGTAGCCGACGGTAGATTCTGCACGGCTCATAAAACTGCTAAATAAGCTAACAAGCAAAGTGCTAATTAAAATACCAACGTAAAGGGTTTTTTTCATATTCAGTAATAGGCCATGCGATTAATACTTATTAGTCTATACGTAATAATAGCTAAGATACAGGTTGATGAAGCTATTATATTCATTAATCATCACTTTTTCCTAAGCGCAGGCAGTGGTATCATTTATAAGGTTGTTATTAAATAGAGTTAGCGTGATCACTTTTCCTGTTTCTGTAGCTGCAAATTGGCAGTTAGGCACATCAATCAATTCTTTGTCAGGCATTGAGCAAGACTGGTTACTTGAACCCAATTCATTGACTGCCAAATTAAAACAACATTGTACTGAATTTACGGTTCAGGTATTAAATGAACAAACCTTTTCACTCACCCACAAACAACAACAATTATTAGCGTGTTCTCAGTCGTTAGCTATTAACCGTGAAGTTTTATTACTTTGTGATGCTAAACCTATGGTTTATGCGCAAAGTTGGCTGCCTGTTAGTGATGCTATGCAACGACAGCAGTTATTGGCACTGGGAGATAGGCCATTGGGCGATGTGATTTTTCAGCATCCAGACCTAAAACGCACTGAAATAGAAGTCGCGCAGTTTGATTGCCTGCATCCTGTGCAGCAACTTGTAAGTCAATATTCAGAAGTGACAAAGCCGCTATGGGGGCGTCGTAGTGTTTTTTCGTTAGCTCAAAGCCGTTTTTTAGTTGCAGAGATTTTTTTGCCGGAGGCTTATTTATATTTATGAAACTAGTTGCATTACACACCGCTCATCTACCTTATTATAAGCAACTAATGCGCATTGATAAGCCCATTGGCACCTTACTGTTATTGTGGCCTACTTATTGGGCTCTTTGGTTGGCAAGTGCTGGTATACCAAGCTTACTTTACCTAATCGTATTTAGTTTAGGTGTATTTGTAATGCGCAGTGCTGGGTGTGTCATCAATGATTTTGCTGATCGTAACATTGATGGTGCTGTAAAGCGCACAGCTCAAAGGCCTCTCGTAGCAGGTATGGTGAGTAGTGGTGAAGCCCTGAGCTTATTTTTCTTACTGATCCTCATCGCATTTATACTGGTGCTATTTTTAGGTTGGCAAACTATTTTGCTTTCATTTGGGGCATTACTATTGGCATTTAGCTACCCATTTATGAAACGTTACACTCAGTTACCGCAGGTTGTATTGGGGGCTGCATTTGGCTGGGCTATTCCGATGGCCTTTATGGCTGTGACTGGCAGTGTGCCTCTACTGGCTTGGCTACTGTTTACGGCTAATATCGCCTGGACAGTTGCTTACGATACTATGTACGCAATGGTTGATAGAGATGATGATTTAAAGGTTGGTGTAAAGTCGACAGCAATATTGTTTGGTAGCGCAGATAGAATCATTATTTTTGCGCTAAATGGTATCTTTGTTGGTTTATTGGCTTTGATTGGATATATGAGCCAATTAACCATGCCTTATTGGCTCAGCTTATGTGTCGCGAGTGGTTTTTTAATTTATCAACAATGGCTAATACATAGCCGTGATAGAGAGCAATGCTTTAAAGCCTTCTTAAACAATCATTATGTTGGTATGGTAATATTTGTTGGTTTAATGACATCTTTACCATTCAGTTTATAGAGTTAGCGCGGTGGATCAATAATACCACTGATAGAGGTGTTTTTACGAAACCAGCCTGCAATAGAATAACGAACATCTACGGTAGGTAATACTTCATGCATAAAACGTTCGCTTTCAAACATCACCAAAGTACCGGCTTTTGGTTGGATCGTTACCTCTATTTCTTTACTTTTAGGTTTATAAATGACTAACTCACCACCTGATTGCACTGTATTTAAGTAAAATACCGTGGTAAATACACGGTTAGAACGACCTTTAAATGCGTCATAATGTTTTTTATAGAAATCACCAAGCTGATATTTAGCGTAATGACATTCATAATCAAATAAACCTAAAAAGAAATAACGGTTTAAATTAATTCTAATATCTTCTAACGCGGCTTGATAATCAAGCTGAGCTTGGCTGCTGCCGTCAAACCAAAATGTTTTATCAGAACGTATGCTTTTGTCTATCTGCAAATCTTGTTGGCGTCCAATTCCCGCTAATTTAAAACTAGGGTTAATGCGATAACAGTCATGCATCAACGCGTTTGTCAGTGCAGCGTCAAACATATTTTCAACTACAGCATAGCCATTAGTTTCGATGTCAGTTAAATAACGTTCAGGGATAAAATTAAGGCTCATTAATTGTACTATATAGCAGTGAAGGTGCGTAGTTTAGCTTAAAAATAATAGAAGATACTACTGCAGATTTAAAACCAAGCCAAACTAATGCTTTTGACTTGGTTTTAAATTGATACATTTAAGAGTTTATTGATAGCGCTGTCTTTTCTATTAGTGACAGTAATTGATTTATTGGATCACCAACGGCAACTTGTTGACTAGTTTGTACGATCAACTGCTCGTGGGCTAAATTTTTATTGGTCTTTAGCTGGACTAAGTTACTATTTTCAGAGACCGAGCTGGCATGCTCAATACTACTAATAGCAACATGATTTGATTTGCATAACCCATCCATTACTTGCTCAATGCTGCCTACTTTAATGCTACTCGTTTTGTTCAAGCTATCAACAGCTTCATTTAGCATTGTTTGGACTTGTTTTGATTGTGAAAAGCAACTATACATAGGGTAGTCAGCTAAATCTTGTTTGCAGAGATCAGTCTTATTGGCAAGAGGGTGGGTTTTTGCAACGAACAAAATCAATTGATCAGGTAAGTGTATATCATTACCTATGCTATTTACCGCTTGTGAACACACGCTAATATCAATTTCACCTAATTGTAGTTTACGTACAAGTTCACTTTGCTCTTGTAATTGCATTTCGATTTTAACATGTGGATATTGTGCTAAAAATTGCCCGCATGAAATAGGTACGATAGCACTGGCGTTGTTGGTATAACCAATAACTAGCTTTTCATTTGAGCAGCCATTAAGCGATTGGAATAAACGTTTTTTAGTGTCTTCAAGCTTGGTGAGTGTGTCTTGTGCATACTCTAAAAAAAGCTCGCCCTCTGGCGTTAATTTCACAGAACGAGTTGAGCGTTTGACCAGTTCATAGCCAACTTCATCTTCTAAGGTTTGAATACTGCGTGTTAATGCTGAGGTGCTGATTTTGGTTGTTTCGGCCGCTTGGCGGAAATGGCGTAGCTGACCTAATGCTACAAATTGCTCTAATTGTTCAAATCTCACTTTTATAGTCCTTTGTATAAGTAAGCCGCACTAGTGGCGAACATAATTGATTTTATCTTAATAGATAGTAATTCATTGTACCTAATTTGAAAAGTGCATTTTACACAAATGTTACAACTATCAGTTAGGATAACGCTCTTTTATCTCCAAAAAAAGTACTAAATTATTGATAAATAAATCGACAAGTTTAGGTTCAAACTGTTTACCACTTTCGCTTTTTATTAAATCAAGCACATCTTCAAGAGGCCATGCTTTTTTATAACAACGATCGCTCCCCAATGCATCAAATACATCTGCAAGTGCGGTAATGCGGCCAACAATATGAATGTCTTCACCTGCCAGTTGGTTAGGATAGCCAGTACCATCCCATTTTTCATGGTGTAGGTAAGCTATCATTGAACCACACTTTAAAATTTCGTTACTTGAATTTTTTAGAATGTCGTAGCCTATTTCGGCATGAGTTTGCATAATAGCCCATTCTTGAGCATCAAGTTTGCCGGGTTTATTGAGAATATGATCAGGAATACTGATTTTACCAATGTCATGCAAAGGAGAGGCGAGTTTTATAACTTCACATTCAAAGCCATTTAATCCGTATAGCTTAGCTAATAATTCACTATAATGCGCGACTCTTTTAACATGCGACCCGGTTTCTTTTGAGCGTTTCTCAACGGCTTCGCCGAGGATATAGGACAACTCTTTTTGCGACTCCTTCATCATTTCGCGCAGTTTAAGGTTATCGTAAGCGAGTGCAATGTTATTGGCAAAAAATTCGAGAAGTTGGTAGTCCGTAGCTTCTAATAATGAACCTTTACGTACGTAGAGCATGGTTTCAAGACCAGCTTGGGTGGGAAAATAACCAATATAGTCACGCGTGGTTTTTTGAGATGATTTTCGGTTATGGGCTTCAACAAACAGCTGTTTTACATCATCAGGTAGTGTGTTGGTATTAGCCTCAGGCTCTACACCGGATGCGGCCAGTAGCTTAAAATCGGTAGCTGGAGAGGTTTGTTGATTAACCGCCGCCGCGCAATAAATTTCAGTATCATCTAAGCCCATCACATTGGTTACATGAGATAAAATAGTTGATGCAAATTCATGCACGCTATCACACTTTAAAAATGAGCTAGAGGCATTGATGATTTTTTCTAGGCCTTTTTTGTGTCGCTCTATAATTTGAATGTCGCGGTGTGCACGCAAAGCAGAATACAATAAAGTTTTCATTTTTATTGCAGTCAATTCAGTTTTATTTTTGTAATCGTTAATATCATATTCACGGATCACAGATTCTTCAGGGGCTTCACCTGGTTGGCCGGTGCGTAAGATAAGCCGAATATCGTGGTTGTTTAGATCATCGCGGATAAATTTTATTAGATCTAATCCAGCATGACTGGTTTCCATGACAACATCGATTAAGCCAACTGAAAAGTCCAGATTTTGGCGTAATAATTCTTTTGCGGCTTGAGCTGAATAAGCATGATGAAAACGTAACGCTTTATCTTCAAAGGTAAAACCTGATAACACAAGCTTGGTAACTTGATGAATATCATCTTCATCATCAACGACGAGAATATCCCAGAAAGCTTGTGGTGTAAGAGCTTCTGACTCTTCAGGGGAATTTTCTGAAAATAAAAAGTCGTTCACGTTTACACCTTTAGTTTTATCATCGTACTAAAGAGTATAGTGTCTGTTTTTTAGTCTGCCTTACTGCTCAGTGGTTTTTTTTCAATGTTTTTAAGTTCAATTTCAATTGCATCACATGAAATATGAATCTCATACAAAGATGTTAATAATGACAATGCAAGGCACGCTAAACTCACACCAAATAAAATCACTCCCGTAGTTTTAAACTCGATAAAGAGTGCAAACATGGACAGTGTACACATCAAAAAAGAAGCAACGCCATACACTTGCATGGTTCTTATTAGTTTAATGCGCTTTCTTAAATTAGTGATTTGTGCAACGACGAGTGGTCGTATAGTATCGCCTTCACGGGCATTGAGTTCACGAATTAATTGTGCGAGTACTAAAAAGCGGTTGGTATACGCTAATAACAACAAAGAGATTGCAGGGAAAAGCAGTCCAGGCGTTGTGAGGGTCATGATTATTTCCTATATAACAATTACTTTGCTTAGAGTAGCTTAGGGTAATTAGTTCGCAAAGTAAAAGAGGTTGTCATTGCAAAATAAAATAAATAACGATACACAGCAAGCGCCATTTGAATGGTTAACAATCTATTGCGCTGCGAATGCGATAGAAGCAAATATTGTGAAAGGACTATTTCTTAACAATAATATTGACTGCCAATTACTTGGTGAGTCATTACAAGGAGCAGTAGGTGAAATACCTTTAGAGCAAACTCAGGTTAGGGTGCAGGTTTTTGCGATTAAAGAGCGCCAGGCGCGACAAATATTGGTAAACTACACTCAAGTACAACAATCAGCTCCTGATTGGGTATGCCCCAATTGTAATGAGCATAATGGGCCAACATTTGATTTTTGTTGGTCTTGTAGGACACCTAATAATGACTAAAGCGAATAATTTTCAGCGCATTCGAGAGCTTAACTATTTGCAACAAGCGGTACTTGCGGCAGCATTAATTGAACGCATGTTACCTAATTATGGTTTATTCAGTGAAGCGACAGGGTTTGGTGATGAAGCTGTTTTGCGCAGTGCACTTAACCTCTGCTGGGAAAAAATATTACTGCCGAAAAGTAAAATAAGCCTTGAAAAGCAAATTGAAAAAATTGAGCCGAATGTCCCTGAACTTGCTGATTTTGATATGTTCGGAACGTACCCTGCTATCGATGCTGCGACTGCTCTGTTAGGTTTAATGCATGGTCTAATTGCTAAAGATGAGCAAGAGTTTATCAGTATTAGTAAAATATCGCAGGCAACCGTTGCACGTTTCATTGAGTATCAATTAACAGTGACAGGGGAGCTGGCTGATAATACTGCGGTACGTGAGCATCCATTAATGCAATATGAAATTGAAGTGTTAGGTGAGCTCATTGATTTTGTTGAGCAGATGGGCAGAGTAACGGCTGAAAATGTTAAAGCACTAAAGCTGCATGCTATCGCTGATGGGCAAACAAATATCGGTATTTCGCTTTAATTATTTGATTATTTTATAAAGTGCCATAGTAGGCATGGGAGAAAACTGCAGTGCGAATTTTAGGCATCGAATCGTCGTGTGATGAAACTGGAATTGCAATTTATGATGATGAGCAAGGTTTACTGGCGCATCAATTATACAGTCAAGTAAAAGTACATGCGGATTATGGAGGTGTGGTACCTGAGCTCGCATCACGAGATCATGTACGTAAGACCTTACCATTGATTGATGCTGCCTTTGCACAGGCAGGTTGTGGCCCAGAAGATATTGATGGGATAGCTTATACCGCAGGCCCTGGATTAGTTGGGGCGTTATTGGTGGGGACATCAATTGGTCGTTCTCTCGCCTATGGTTGGAATATCCCTGCTGTTGCGGTGCATCATATGGAGGGGCATTTACTGGCACCAATGCTTGAAGAAAATACCCCAGAGTTCCCATTTATAGCCTTATTAGTATCAGGTGGCCATACGATGATGGTTAAAGTTGCTGGTATTGGTCAATACGAAGTATTAGGCGAGTCTGTTGATGACGCCGCAGGTGAAGCGTTTGATAAAACAGCTAAACTACTTGGTTTGGATTACCCAGGAGGCCCTCGTCTGGCTAAACTTGCAGAGCAAGGAGTGCCTAAGCGCTTTATTTTCCCTCGGCCAATGACGGATAAACCGGGGCTAGATTTTAGTTTTAGTGGTTTAAAAACGGCAGCGGCAATTACAATTCGTGATAATGAAAACGATGAGCAAACTAAAGCTGATATCGCTCATGCATTTCAAACTGCCGTGATTGATACTTTAGTAATTAAATGTAAGCGAGCTTTAAAACAAACGGGTATTAACCGTTTAGTGATTGCTGGTGGGGTGAGTGCAAATGTGCAGTTGCGTGCTCAGCTAGAACGTGTAATGCAAGGGATGAAAGGCCAAGTTTATTATCCACGTACAGAGTTTTGTACTGATAATGGTGCGATGATTGCCTATGCTGGTATGCAACGTTTAAAAGCAGGGCAGTTTGCCAGCCTAGATATGAAAACTAAGCCGCGTTGGCCAATAGATAGTTTAGACGCAATTTAATTTTATTCATCTTCAGTTGGCGGCGTTTTTTTGTCGCCAATTTTAGGTTCTTTACCACTAAATAAACGTTTGATATTGGCATTGTGACGAAAGATTATCAAAATAGTTAAAAAAGTAACTGGCAATGTATAAAGTGGTTTGATCCACCATGTATACAGTGGTGCTAATGAAACAGCGATCAATGCGCCAAGTGATGAATAGCGCGTTACCGCAACCACCACAACCCAAGTCGAAATCAATAACCCACCAAGTGATAAACCAATGGGTAGTAATGTCCCAAAAGCCGTAGCAACGGCTTTACCGCCTTTAAAGTGAAAAAATACTGGGAACATATGGCCTAAACATGCGGCGACACCAATTAGCCCTAGCATCAGCGGATCAAGCTGCAAGAAGTATGCGCCCCACACTGGTATTGTTCCTTTAAGAATATCAAACACCAATACTAAGCAAGCTGGGAAAGCGCCTCCTAGGCGATAAACGTTGGTCGCTCCAGGATTATTTGAGCCGTGGTTGCGTGGATCGGGTAGTCTAAATAGCCGCGACACTAGAATAGCCGATGAAATCGACCCTAGTAAGTAGGCTAAAACTAACATTAAAACGGCTATCACGCGCTTCCTTATTTTTATATCGCACTTTTTCGGCTATCATTGGCCGCAAAAATTGCATTCATACTTTTTATGACTGAAATGCAAGTACGTGATGTACCCACACACTAATTTTACATGGTGTACCTATACGCTATTGTATGGGTAATTTTTACATAATAAAACACACTTACAGTGTATAAGGGCTATAAATACAAATTATAGCTTAACTAAACTCAAATTAATGAGATTAAGCTTTTGCCAGTTGGAGCAGTTATGGATAAGGTTTTTATATCACAACTACATGTTGACACTATCATAGGCGTATACGATTTTGAAAAAGAAACTAAGCAAAGTTTGTATTTTGATATCGAAATGCTGTGCGATATTAAACCTGCTGCAGCAACTGATGATATTGCTTTAGCGCTTGATTATGCAAAAGTAAGCGAGCGAGTAATTGCTCACACGACAGCAAAACCGGTAGAGTTATTAGAAACTTTAGCTGAACAACTCGCAGCGATTATTTTAACCGAGTTTACCACCACCCAAGTGACCATACGCATTAGTAAGCCCGCAGCTGTGGCGCAAGCAAACACGGTTGGTGTTGAAATTACACGAAGTAAGGCCTGTTAAGATGGCGCAAATTTATATTAGCCTTGGCTCCAATGTTAATAAAGAGCACTATCTTCGCCAAGCGCTAATTGCCCTAAAAGTTCACTTAACTGAGTTTGAGCACTCTAGTGTATTTGAAAGTGAAGCTGTTGGTTTTGCAGGTAATAACTTTTATAACTCGGTAGTGGGTGCGCAAACACAGATACCGCTGACTGAGCTTTGCAAATTATTGAAACAGATTGAAAGAGATAATGGCCGCACTGATAACGATAAAAAGTTTAGCCCACGGACCCTTGATCTCGATTTATTATTTTATGACGATGTGATCTGTGACACACCTGCGCAGTTGCCCCGCGATGAAATAACCAAAAATGCTTTTGTACTACAACCATTAGCTGAAATAGCCCCGGATTTTTACCACCCTACAGCTAAGCAAACAATCGCCCAGCTGTGGGATGCTTACAACAACCCCAAGCAAAAACTATGGAAGGTGGAGTTTACTAACCCATGAGTATTATCGAAATTATCGTTTTAGCCCTGATCCAAGGATTGACTGAGTTTTTACCCATATCTAGCTCAGCGCATCTTATTCTCCCTTCACAAATTCTCGGTTGGCAAGACCAAGGTCTTGCCTTTGACGTTGCTGTGCATGTTGGTACTTTGATTGCCGTAGTCATTTACTTTCGCAAAGAGGTCGTTGAAATATTAGGAGCCTGGTTTAAGTCATTTGGTGCACAAGGCGCTACAGATGATAGTAAGTTAGGCTGGTGGATTATTTTAGGTACTGTTCCAGCTGCGGTATTAGGATTGGTTTTTAAAGATTTAATTGAGCTTTATTTACGCAGTGCATGGGTCATCGCTGTAACAACAATTCTTTTTGGTCTTTTGCTTTGGTATGCAGACGTTAAAGGGAAACAAACTAAAACCATTTATCAATTAAACTGGAAATCAGCATTAATGATTGGCATGGCACAAGCGATGGCTATGATCCCTGGTACATCTCGTTCAGGGATCACCATGACGGCAGGTTTAATGCTTGGCATGAACAAGCAAAGCGCCGCACGCTTTTCATTTTTACTGGCCATTCCTGTAATTTCTATGATGGGTCTTTATTACACCATTGAACTAGCATTAGGTGATCATATCGTTGATTGGACCACGTTAATTCTAGGTGCTGGTTTATCTTTTATCTCTGCTTATGCATGTATCTTCTTCTTCTTAAAAGTAATTGAGCGGATGGGAATGATGCCATTTGTCATTTACCGTTTACTCTTGGGAGCAGGATTAATTATTTTCTTAAGCCTTTAAAAATAATTTAATTAAATTTGCAATATTATGAGAAAAAAACACTTAGATTTCGTAGGTGTTTTTTTTTTGCCTTTTTGACTACACTTGGTAACGTTTGTAAATAAATTGATTAAGGAATAGAGATGGAATTTAAAAAATCATTATTGGCATTGAGTATTGTTGCAGTGTTATCTGGGTGTGGGGGGTCGTCAGATGATAAACCCGTTGATGGCAAAGACCCTATAGTAACGGATCCTGTTACACCCGTTGTAAGTGAAGCGTTAGTACAGGGGGTTGCTTCAAAAGGGACGCTAAAAAATGCCCAACTGACATTTTTTAAATATGTAGAAGGTGAGGCGGTTGAGCTTACGGCTAATGAACTTGGTGAATCATCCCTTGTAACGGATGAAAATGGTCAATATCAAGTTACATTAAATGATGTGAAAGGGATCGTTAAAGTTCAAGTGTCAGCAAGTAGTGATGCTGAATCTCCTACATTAATGGTTTGTGATGCCCCTAAAGGTTGTGGAGTTGACGATACTGATACAGTGGTAAAATTTGGTGATGACGTAAATTTAACCCTGCAAGATTCTGAGTTTTCTCTAACGAGTATTTTATCTATTAGCAGTGAAAACACTAACACACAAGATACCGCTAATATAACTCCGTTAACACATATGGCGACAGCACTAGCGGAAAGTCGCGGGAGTGTATCGGAGCAAGCGATTGCAGATGCACAGTCAGAAATAGCCAATACATTTGGTTTAGTAGGGGCGTTGAACTTATTGACTCCCGGCGCGCTAGAAGCACCGTCATCTTTATTTGATAGTAATAATAGTAATGCGATGCGCTATGCGCTTATCAACGCTGGTATTGCCAATAGCTTGTACTTAGAAGAACCAGAGCTCGCGCTTAGTACCAAGTTATCGTCAGCAGTTGCGGACATGGTAGCAGCGAATGGTGCCTTTTTAGCATCGAGTAAAAGCGATGATGACGATGATTTTGAATTTTCACTGGAAGACGTTTTAACAGGCTCAGAGCAAGCGTTGGCGCAGCTCATTGAAGTGATTGCTAATGATCCTGCACTGATTGAGCACTTAGATGACTTAGAGCAGGCGGCGACGAATCTTGCGAATGAAATTCAGGTAAAAATCACACAGGCGGGTGATGATGGGCGGATTAAAGGCAAAGTAAGTGATGAAACACAAGGTGATGCGATAGCAAAAGCCAGCGCAATGGTGAATGATATACGCTTGTTTGCAAATTTATTTGATGTTACGAATTCGTCTGGGGCAGATTTTGAATCCCAGGGCGAGCAGTTTGTCAGCCTCGTAGAAGCGGCTGGAGACATGGTTGCAGAGCAAGCGGATAGTTTTGCACTTTTAAGTGATGTTATTGAAGCTGTTACAGAGATTCATCAACAGCTTGAAAACGGTGAAGTAACAGGCACTGTCTTTGATTTAGCGGATTACTTAACTACAGCGGGTACAGGTAGAGTAACCATAGATGAAGAAAACCTGATATTTAGTGTTACTGCACAGTCCGGGGAAGAGAAATTAAGCCTTGATGTTGCTATTAACGCATTAACAGAAAATACACAGTATCAGTTGTTATTGTCGGGTATGGCTGAAAATGCAGCTGTTGAATTTACAATTGCTGAAGGAAGTCACGCAACACTTACTTTAGATAGTGCAGTTACCCGAGCCCAAATTGAAAGTGGTGAAGTTAATGCCGAACCTACCAAAGGGGAGCTAAAACTAAATGTGGCACTTGCACAAAAGGTGACCACGACAGTAACAAACCCTGTAAGTTTTACCGGTGCTTTAACGGCAGAATTACTCCCGCTTCAAGTATACAGTGCAGAGTATTCGCATGGCAGCTGGAATCAATCTGCTTGGGACTATACGCTTGAACAAGATATGCTAGTGCTCCCTAAAATGGCCAGCTTAAGCGGTGAGTTTTCATCTCTTGAAGGCGAATTAGTAAAAGCTACTGCAACCGTCAACATTAAAGATCTTGAATCATATATACCGCCAGAACTTAAAGGTTTTGGTGAAATGTATGAAGGTATTGCTGAAATCACTATAAATGAAGCCAATACAGCGTTAAATCTATCAGTGAATGACGATGAAACAGTGACTGCTTATACATTTGTAAAGACTGCGCCAGATGCTGGAAACTGGAAAGTGTTTGCTAATCGAACTACTGATATTGAAGGGTACTTTCAAGGGAGTTTTACAAGAGAAGCGTTTACTTATCAAGGTGTGCAATTTTATTTATACAACTACTATAACGAGGTAAATGATGATTATTATGGTTATGTTGAATTCATTGAACAAGTAGAGTTTGATGAATATTATCAACCATTTGTAGTTAAAAGGCATTATCAGTATTTTAAAGAATATAATGATGGTGTGCTTATTACTGAGGACGGAAGCAGTATAGCTGTACTTGATATCATGTTTAATAATTATGGTGAGTACCATGATTATGATGATGCGCTAAATGGGTTGAATATTGGGATTCGAACGCCAGTTGAGCAAATCTCCACAATTACTGATTATTTTGACGATGCATTCGCGAATGACTTTAGTGTTGTTGTTGGGGATAAAGGTTCGTATCGTTTAATCTTTGACGATAATGATACATCGCTTGTAGCTGGCCTTAATACAGAGCTGAATGGTTACTTAGTTTCACCAAATTTAGAAGATATGCTTACTATTACTGTTAGTGATGAAGCCGCAACTTTACAAGCATCCGTTCAAGATGGAGAAGTGCAGACGATTAATGTTGCAAGATCCTCAGAAACTAATTTCTCAGTAGATAATGTTACAGTCTCTAAGAATGGTGACTTTGTACAAAGTGAAACGCTGACGGTAAAAACTCAAGGCGAAGGTTTAGCACAAACAATAACCGTTGAATTTTTTGATCGATACCTTGATGATAGTTGGGGTCGCTATGAAAAGTTGACCGCAATTGATAGTAATGATGATCAAATCACGGACTCTTTCAATTGTGTTAACTTTGATTTTTATAGTAAAACAGTAGATGGTTTGTATTACGATTATGATGGGAACTTAATTGATATTAATGAGCAAAGCGGTAACTGTGGTAATTTTGCTAACTTTACAGAATTTGCTTATAGCTGGCAGTTTTCTCGTTTTGGTATAAATGGGGAAAACCTTGCTAGTTTTACCGCCGTAGATACATTTAAGAGCCGTTTATATAGTATTAATCCTCCATCAATTCCTGGCGAAGAGCCAACATTTGAACCTGTTTATTATCGTAGTTTTGTGAGTGGTTTAGGTGAAGTAAGAGCTGATTTTACGCAACCTGAACACATGCAATGGTCTGCAGATGGTACATATAAAATTGATATGTATTTAACACAACCTGAGTTAGGGACTAATGTTGAAAATGAGGAAACTTTCTTAGATGTGAATGCCGCGCTAAATGTGCAGGTTAAGGTGGGTGAATATAACCTAGAGTTAAACCTGACCGGTGAGCGTACTGAGCTAGAGCAAGGTAAACTAGCACTCGATGTGAAGTATCTATTGCCTGAAAGTGATAAACAACGCAGCTTTATTGTGAGTTATGACACTAAGCTTGAGACATTATCAGCTACAAATGCTGAAAATGTTAAACTGGTATTAGCAGAACCTGCAGATGAAGACGCAGAACAGCAAGTGCTGGGGACAATTATGGTAGGTGATGAAAAAGCCGCTGAAATTGTTAAGCGCGATTCACTTGTTTTAATAGTGTATGAAAATGGCATTGTTGAGACATTATAAGTTTGCATCAAATTTAAGGCCTGCCTTTGCAGGCCTTTTTTATAAAAAGATTAATAAATGATAAAAAACATCCTTTTAGGCTGTTTGGGTTTAATGGCACTGCATAGTAATGCGCAGCAACAAGTGTCTTTTTATATTGATTCAAATAGTTTTAGTAATATTTCACCGGTACTGGAATTAGTCGATGATGATTGGCAAAGTCCTCCTAAATCTGATGCTGATAAAGGCTTTTCGCAAACAAGGCTTGGCGTAAGTTATCAGCATTTAAGTTTTGAAGAATTTGAATTTCATATAGAACAACGACTTGATTATTTTGTAAGGAGTAATGCGGATACCGCCTTAGGTTACTATCAAGAGCAACAAGAGATCCCACTCTTAGATAAAGAAAATTACCGAGTAAGGCTTGATTACTTTGCCAATAAAAGTAAGGGTTTTGGCGTGACTTATAGCCACACCTTCAAAGATAAGTTCCTTGTCGAAATAAAAGGAAGTTATTGGAATGTTGATTATTTTCGTCATTCAATTGTGACTGGAAATGTGCAAGGACGTCAGGATAATAGTTTGCTGGGGGAACTTAATTATGAGGAATATTACACGCACAATAACTTTTTAAAGCGTCCAAATGAAGGTGATTGGGATACCAATGGTAATGGTTACTCTATGGACGTTTTTACTGAGTTTTCTTTATTTGACAACCTTACTATACGCGCCGATTTTATTGATGTTTATAATCGTTTTAGCCTCGAGAGCTTGGGCTATACTTCCGCCAATATAAATACTAAAGGCAGTTTTGTTGATAACCAAGGATTTAGTAGTTTCAGGCCTTTACTTAAAGGGTTTGAAGGGCAAAGCGAGCATAAATATCAAATACCTGAGCAAATAGCTTTAGCGTTTACTTACGCTCATGAACAAGTAGATTATGCTTTACACTTATTGCGTCAAGGTGATATTAACTTTATGCAAATAGGCGCTCAATTTGCTTACAAAAAAAGTATGTTTGAATTAATGTTCGACCCAATTAATTTGACACCTCAGCTAGGGTATAAAATTGATTATTTTAAACTGGAGATCGCGATGGATAAGTTAAATCCAAATAAAGCGATGCAATTATCGTTAAATATGCAGGTGAATTGGCTTTTTTAGTTGTTGGAAAAAATAAACGCCTCAGTTCAATGAACTGAGGGGTTTTTTATCAGTTAAACACAGTTTTAATTAGAAAGTGTACTTAGCACCTAACGATAAGCGACGGCCTTTCACATCATAAAACTCACCATCATCGTAAGTGAATGGATTACGTGGTGGCTCACGGTCTAAAATGTTGTTAACACCTACACGTAACTGTAATTCATCCAGCAGGTAAGTTTTGTACATGAAATCAAAAGTTGTGTAAGACGGGATATCATTGTAGTTGTTATCTTCAATGTTCCATTCATTACTTTCGACACTACTATGGCGATAGTTCGCGGTTAAAATATAGCTTGAATCATCGTGAGAGTAGACAGCATTAAAGCGGCCTTTCCAGCGAGGATCTTCAATTTCTCCCACGTTAGAACGAAAATCTTCCGCGCGGCCAGTTGAGTTTTCGCTATCCGCTTCAAGGTAAGTCGCTGTTAATTTAAGTGCTAAATCACCATTACCGAGCTCTGTACGATAGGCTGATTCAATATCTAAGCCTTTTTTATTGATTACAGCAGCATTAATTGGGCGTTGATAATAATTAATGATATCGCCGGTTTGCTGATCACGCACGAAATTTGAGCAGAATGGGCTGTTTAGTGATGATGATTCATAACATAGCTC
Source organism: Pseudoalteromonas sp. S1727 (assembly GCF_005886375.1). Lineage (NCBI taxonomy): Bacteria > Pseudomonadati > Pseudomonadota > Gammaproteobacteria > Alteromonadales > Pseudoalteromonadaceae > Pseudoalteromonas > Pseudoalteromonas sp. S1727. The sequence goes on along the minus strand of NZ_PNDT01000005.1, from coordinate 81,158 downwards.
AACACTATCACGACCAAAATATTCAATCGCTCCTTCAATTTCGAATGACCAATAATCAAGGGTTAAATCTAACCCCTCAATAAACTCTGGGGTATAAATAAAACCAATGGTGTAGTCGTTTGAAGTTTCATTTTGTAAGTCTTGGTTACCTTGTACATAGCCTGGTAAGCTACCTGCGGCTTGCCATTCTGCGGTCGGCATCCAACCTTCAGGTAAGCCATCAGCTTGGCAGTTAGCAATGACATTGGCTTTGTATTCACTACCCGAGCTGGCAATTTCATCGGCGCGACAAGGATCTTTACGACCTGAACTAAAGGTTTGCGAACTTGGAGTAAATAAGTCACTTAAACTCGGTGCACGTACTGATTTAGAGCGGTTTAAACGAATACGTACTTCATCTGTTACGCCCCAATTTAATGATAGTTTCCATGCATCATCGCCACCGGTAACTGAGTAGTCCATATAACGATAGGCCGTTTCAAAAGTTAAGTCAGTTGCCAAGAAATGGTCTGAAAGTAAAGGTACAGAAATTTCTGTTGAAAATTCATTTACATCTATATCACCTTTCATCGGTAAGCTTGAATTACCAAAAATAAGGCCATTTTGCATTGCTTGATCAGGGTTGGTTTCTGCGCTTTCACGGCGGTGTTCTACGGTAAATGCAGCCGCTACTGCACCGGCAGGTAATTCAAACAATAAGCCATCAAATGTAGCCGCAACAACCAGTTGATCTTGTTTTGCAGTTCGTGTTGCATTAGTAGCAATATAATTCATTTGTGCTGGTGAAGCGCTATGTGCGCCCATAGGGTTAAAAGCAACACAATCTTCGCGTGCACCGGTTACATTGCCATCAGCATCACGAAGTGCACATACAATCTGGCCATTTAGTTTAACAGCATCGATAGCATTGGCTAAGTTCTGCTCTAAAACTTCACCGCGCCATAAAGTATCTTGCTCGATACGGCCATATTGTACGTAGGTGCTATAGCCCCAGTCATCACTCAAGATACCTTCAAGGCCAAGTGAAGTTCGGATCACTGAGCGATCTTGTTGATAGGCGCGATCGCCCCATAGATTTTCATTAGCTTGGCGTAAAGTTACCTTGTCTAGTTTATTATCATCCATAATTTTAGCCATATCATCACGGATGAAAGCATTGTCACGACGGATTGTATGAGCAAAGAATACCGGTGAGCTTTCTGTTGTTGCTTTTGAGTCTGACCAAGTAAAATCAAATGTTGCAGCGTGATCATCGTTGATTTCGTATGTGCCATAGGTTGATAAAATAGCGCGCTCTAATGGCGTTTGGAAATAGCTCTTGTAACCATGACTAAAAATACCATCGCCAGGGTTATTGGCATCGGCATAATAACGATTGTTTGCAGAAGCATTCGCTACACCAGAGTTTTCTACACGACCTAAGCCATAGTCAAATGCTTTAATATTACCATTATCATCAAATGCCCAATGATGATTGTTATAATGATCGTCGCTAAGTGAGCCTGTTTTACTAAAAAAATCACCGCCCTCAGAGTAATAACTTAGCGTACTTGGTTTACCTAATATAATGCGCTCAGGAATACCATCAGCACCTGAGGTATTTGCTGGATTTGCATAAGAGGTTACCGGGTTGCGGTAAAAGTCACGACTTAACTTACTATAGCTATCTGTTTTTGAGTAGTTCAACGATGTAACAAAAGATAGTTTGTCACCTTCCATACCGCCGGTAATAGAGAAGAAGCTTTGCTCGCCGCCACTTTGCTCTGGACGAATAGTTGATGCATCAATTTCAATACCATCGAATGATTTTTTTGTAATGATATTGACAACACCAGCCACTGCGTCAGCACCATAGACTGCAGCTGCACCTCCTGTGGCAATTTCGACACGCTCAATTAATGTGGTTGGAATATTGTTTAAATCTACAGCTGTACTGCCAACAGAGCCTGCAACAAAACGGCGGCCATTGACTAATACCAGCGTACGTTCAGATCCTAAACCACGTAAATCAGTGGTGTTTAGTCCTGATGCATAAATGAAATTGGTTGTTGTTTCAGGTGATAAACCAACCGTTGCTTGCGGCAGTTCAGCAAGTAGATCATTCACGTTAGTGACACCAGCATTTTCCATCTCAACACCACTGATCACCGTTACGGGGGTTGGTGAAGTAAGGTTAAATCGTTTTATTTTTGAACCTGTGACTTGAATGCGCTCTACTGGTTTTACATCTTCAGTTGTATTAGCAAAGGCTACTGAAGTGCCTGCAGCGGTAATGATGGCGATTTGAATGCCAGCAGTAATGAGATTTAATTTTTTCAACATAACACCTTTAATTTCGACAACTTAAAATGCAAAAAAAATATTTTAAGTCGATTGCACGAATATCTAGTCACAGTTCTAGCGTTAAAAAAATCACCAGTAATGTAACCAAATGTAATTTAGCGGCATGTTTTATCACAGCAGATATATTGAGTCTTGTACCTGTTAAATGTAACGCTTGTTGCTAAAAAGTGTTTTATGTTTTATTTTGGTGTGTTTTCGGGTACTTTGTTGTTTTAAGTGAAAATTTATTGTATTCAAAGGTTTACATTGTCATTTTTGAGGTGCTTTTTGGTGAGTGTGGGTCTGTTGTCATTAACCAAATTGTGATTATAAATACATAAAATCGTTTATTTATGAGTCTAAAATGTTAATTTTGTATGTTTTTTGATGTTCGTTTTTTGCTCGGTTAACCCTGTTTAAGGAACTTTTCTGAAAAAGTTGTAATGCACGATGTTTTCGCTAGTGTTCATCAGTAGATGGCGATGGTAACTGATGGCTATTTTTGGCATTATAGTCACTTTATTTATTATCGATTTTTAGCGCTGCAAAGGCTATTTAGCGGCAAAGGAATAATATGCATATTCATATTTTAGGTATTTGTGGCACTTTTATGGGCGGTATTGCAGCGATAGCTAAATCGTTAGGTCATACTGTAACGGGATCAGATCTAAACGTTTACCCGCCAATGAGCACACAACTCGAAGAGTTGGGTATTAAGCTAACTCAAGGCTATGATGTTACACAGCTAGAGCCTGCACCTGATATGGTTGTCATTGGTAATGCAATGAGCCGCGGCAATCCGTGTGTTGAATATGTGTTAGATAAAGGGCTACCTTACACCTCAGGTCCTGAATGGTTAAAGCATAATTTGCTGCAAAACTCTTGGGTACTTGCAGTGGCTGGGACTCATGGTAAAACAACTACTGCAAGTATGCTGGCGTGGATTTTAGAGTACGCAGGTTTAAAGCCGGGCTTTTTAATCGGTGGCATAGTACAAAATTTTGGCTTGTCTGCACGGGTTGGTGAAACGCCGTTTTTTGTTATTGAAGCCGATGAATACGACACTGCATTTTTTGATAAGCGTAGTAAGTTTGTTCACTACTTACCACGCACGCTTATTTTAAATAACCTTGAATTTGATCACGCGGATATTTTTGACGATTTAAACGCAATTAAAAAACAATTTCATCACTTGATGCGTACACTACCAAGTAGCGGCAAGGTTATTTGGCCAACTAACGAGTCAGCCTTAAATGAGGTGATTGAGCAAGGTTGTTGGAGCGATAAAGAAACACTCGGTGGTGATTGGCGTTATGATTTACATAAAAGTGATGGCAGTGAGTTTACGGTATTGCTCAGTGATGTAGCTGTAGGTACTGTGAAGTGGCAAGCTATTGGCGAGCATAATGTTAAAAACGCGATTATGGCGATTGCAGCGGCGCGCCATGTAGGTATTGCTATAGAGCACAGTATTGCGGCATTAGCTGAGTTTATTAGCCCCAAAAGACGCATGGAACTTAAAGCAAATATCGCTAACATCAATGTCTATGACGATTTTGCCCATCACCCAACAGCAATAAAAACGACCCTTGCTGGCCTGCGTGCAAAAGTGGGGGATGAACAAATTATTGCGATTTTAGAGCCTCGTTCAAACACGATGAAAATGGGCGTACATCAACATACGTTATTAGCATCGTTAGTTGATGCTAATGAGGTTTATCTATTTGAACCAGAAAATTTAAGCTGGTCATTACGTGAACAAGCCAAACAAGCGGGTATGCAGTGCCTAACGAATACCGATGAGATCATTGCAAGCGTAGTTGCAAATGCAAAACCGCAGCAGCATATATTAATTATGAGTAATGGGGGCTTTGATGGCCTTCATGACAAGTTAATCACAGCTTTACAGCATAAATTTACCTCGTAATAAACCGGAGCGACAGTGCAATATAAAGAAACCATTACGCTTGCCTTTAGTGGCGCGTCAGGTGCGCCTTATGGCTTACGACTGCTTGAAGTATTACTGGCGCAGCAATTTCGTGTCTATGTGTTGATTTCAAGTGCAGCTCGCGTGGTGCTTGATACTGAGTCAAATATAAAATTATCGGGCAATGAAGATAAGGCGACCGAGCAGTTGAGTGCTTTGTTTAATGCATCGGCAGGTCAGCTACAAGTGTTTGGTAAAGATAACTGGTTTAGCCCAGTTGCGTCAGGCTCAGCAGCGCCGAAAAAAATGGTCGTTTGCCCGTGCAGTGCAGGATCAGTCTCAGCCATTGCGGTGGGGGCATCAGATAATCTACTTGAGCGGGCTGCAGATGTGGTGATTAAAGAGCGCGGTCAGCTTATTTTAGTACCACGAGAAACCCCGTTTAGTGAAATACATCTAGAGAACATGCTTAAACTGGCCAAGCTTGGGGTGACTATTATGCCTGCAGCACCAGGGTTTTATCATCAACCGCAAACCATCAATGATTTAGTCGATTTTATGGTTGCACGCATTTTAGATCACTTAAATATTGAACATACACTAACGAAACGTTGGGGTTATGGAGAAGGTAAATCATGAGTAAAGCAGTAGCTTTGAATATTGAAGGCCTTACCAAGGTTTATAAAAATGGCGTTGAAGCCGTTAAAGGCATTGACCTTCAAGTCTATGAAGGCGATTTTTTTGCCCTACTTGGCCCTAATGGTGCGGGTAAATCAACGACTATCGGCGTAATTTCGTCACTGGTTAATAAAAGCCAAGGGAAAGTCGAAGTGTTTGGTCACGACATCGATAGTGACTTAGAAGCGGCTAAATCGCAGCTTGGTCTGGTACCGCAAGAGTTTAACTTTAGCCAGTTTGAAACGCTGACACAAATACTGGTAAACCAAGCGGGTTACTATGGTGTACCACGAAAAGTGGCTCATCAGCGTGCGGATAAATATTTAACGCAGTTAGGCTTGCTGGAAAAGAAAGATAAACAAGCGCGTACGTTATCCGGAGGCATGAAACGCCGCTTAATGATTGCCCGTGCGTTAATGCATGAACCAAAGCTGCTTATTTTAGATGAGCCTACTGCAGGTGTTGATATTGAACTACGTCGTTCAATGTGGGATTTCTTACGACAAATAAACGAACAGGGTGTAACGATTATTCTCACCACCCATTATTTAGAAGAAGCTGAATTACTGTGTAAAAATATCGCCATTATTGATTCTGGTATTATCGTTGAAAATACCACTATTAAGGCTTTATTGGCTAAATTAGATAGAGAAACCTTTATTCTCGATTTAAAACAGCCAGTGCAGCCAGTAACGCTTGATGGTTATAAGTTTACTATGGCTGATGATCACACAATTGAAGTGGAAGTGGCAAAGTCGCAAGGCTTAAATGCCGTATTTACAGCATTGACTGAGCAGGGAAATACAGTACTCAGTATGCGTAATAAAGCAAACCGATTAGAAGAGTTATTTGTTGGTTTATTAGAGCAAGGGCGGGGCAAGTAGATGTTTAAATATGGCGTAGCCTTAAAAAGTTTATGGATCAAAGAGTGTATTCGCTTTTTGCGTATTTGGGTGCAAACGTTAGTACCGCCTGCCATTACCATGAGCTTGTATTTTGTGATTTTTGGTAACTTAATTGGTTCGCGCATTGGCGATATGGGCGGCTTTAGTTACATGGAGTTTATTGTGCCTGGCCTTATTATGATGTCGGTGATCACTAACTCCTATTCCAATGTTGCATCCAGTTTTTATTCAACCAAGTTTCAAAAAAGCATTGAAGAATTATTAGTTGCACCAGTACCAAACTACATCATTGTGCTTGGCTATATGGGCGGCGGGATGACCCGCGGTATGCTGGTGGGTTTAATTGTAACCTGCGTATCGTTACTGTTTGTTGATATTCAAATTCATAACATTTTTGTGATCATTGCGACGGTAATACTCACCTCTGCGGTATTTGCATTAGGTGGGTTGATCAATGCAATTTACGCCAATAGCTTCGATGATATTAGTATTATCCCGACCTTTGTATTAACACCACTTACTTATTTAGGTGGGGTGTTTTATTCCATCACCTTATTACCTGAATTTTGGCAGGGTGTGTCGCAGGTTAATCCTATTATTTATATGGTTAATGCCTTTAGGTATGGTTTCTTAGGTGTGTCTGATGTTGATTTGTCAGTCGCATTTGGCGTGTTGTTAATATTTATTACAGCCTTATTTACGTTAGCATTAACGCTAATTAAAAAAGGTGTGGGGTTAAGACACTGATGAGTGATGCAAATTCACGTAGTATTGTATCGAATCAACAAGGCTTACACGAAAAGCTGGATGAGATAGTTAATAAGCATTTAACTGCTGAATTTAAAAAGCCGATTGCAGCGCACACGCAAACGGCTTTTGATCAAGTAAATGAAAAGGTGCAGGCTTTTGCGGGGCCAATTATTTTAGATTCATGCTGTGGTGTAGGTGAAAGCACGGCGAATTTAGCCAAGCGTCATCCTGATGCACTTGTCATTGGCATTGATAAATCGTCGCACCGTTTAGATAAACATGATATCGAGTACAAACAAACTGACTCAGGCCAGTATATTTTAGTGCAAGCCGACTTGAATGATTTTTGGCGTTTAGCGGTGGCCGCTAACTGGCAGCCAACACATCATTATTTGTTATACCCAAATCCATGGCCTAAAGCTAAGCATATTCAACGGCGTTGGCATGGTGCAGCTATTTTCCCATTCATCGTTAAACTGGGAGGCTTGCTAGAAGTACGCAGTAACTGGGATATCTACGTAAAAGAGTTTGCGCAAGCACTTAATTTAGCCGGATATAGTTGCGAAGTAGCGCACTATGAAAGTGATATTGCTATCACTCCTTTTGAACGAAAATATTGGGCGAGTGGGCAACAGAGTCATCGGTTAGTGGTCCCTTTGACAGGGCAGTCCTAACGTCGAGGTTAACGTGTGGCGCTGCTTCGCTAAAATGATTCCCTTGCATCAGCGCCACATTCGCTTTACGGAGCGCATTTACGACGGGTCGGCTTTCCACATTTTTTGCAATTAGTTGTAAACTGAGTTGTTTTGCGAAACTGGCGATGTGCTCAATATATAAATAAATATCTTGGTCATTAACTATTTGACGAATTAAGGAGCCATCAAGTTTAATTCCATCTACCTCTAATTTCAGTACATTAGATATATTTGAATAACCCGTACCAAAATCATCAATAACTACTCGTACTCCTCGGTTTTTTACTAGGGTGATAAATGCTTTAACTTCAGAAAAATTAGCAATTGCCTCGGTTTCTAAAAGCTCTAAGGTGATATTACCGGGTAGGGGGTAGCGCTTGAGTTCATCTTCCAAAAACTCAGTTAAGCTAGGATCGAGCATATCTTGAACGGTAATATTAATACTCCAGCAAATGCTGGTTTTTCTAAAGCGCGCAAAACATTGCGTGAGCATAGTTCGGGTTAACATGCCATCCATTCTAGAGCGGTTTACAACGTCCAAGAAAGAGTCAGGCTTAAGAATTTCGCCATGACAAGTGATCATTCGAGCCAAGCACTCATATTGAATAATCGTCTTGTTGTCACTATTATAAATAGCTTGGAAGTATGGGACAATTCTATTGTTTTCAAATGCTTCTCGTACTTCCTTGGCCATCGCTACATTGTATTGGTATTGATTTTTTACATCATGAAGCGCGCTCGAATAATTAACTACAGTGTGGCGTCCTTGTTTCGCTTGCAGTGCTGCAATATGGGCATTTTCAAGTAACATAGATTTATTGCCGCTGGCGATGCCCGCACATAAAGTGATGTAAATAAACGGATCAGTAAGAAGTGGTGTACTGTAATTATAAGCTTGGATCACATCGTTAAAGCTCATATCATCGTCATTAAAAGGAGCTATAAGCACAATTTTATTAGTTGCTAAGCGAAATATTCGGCTTGCAGCTGGGCGATTTTTTCTAAAGTAATGCAATAAGGTGTTCATCACCCGATCACTTATTTCAGTACCATAAAAACTACTAATATCTTCAATTTCATTGACCCAAATAACCGCTAACTGCATATGATGATTCGACGATTTTTTAATATAGTATTCCAGCGCAATGTGGTTGGCAAAACCGCTGCTGGTGTCGGTAGAAATTGCGCGTTTTAACAAATACACATAAATACCAGCAACTAATAGAGCAATAAAAAAGAAGAATGCCGCCATGGCGGCTGCTTTCGAAACACTCTCAGCTAATCGCTGATTGAGATCGTAGATTGTAATATCGGCACCGGTTAAGTAGGTTACGCCGTTGGCATCAACAAAGGGCACAAAAATAGTTTTAAAATGGCCCCATTGATCTCTTGATATTTCAAATACCGGTTCAGTTGAGTAAAACGCACCTATATTCGCAGCGGTGGCTTCCGGATATAAATCGAGAAACTGGGTTACTTTGCCACTATTTTGATCGTTTTGTGTATAGCTCGAAGCACTAAAATATACGTTGTCGTCTTTTAGTACCATGGCATAAACGTAAGCGATATTTAACGCATTAGCAAACTCTGAAAGTTGCCGACTAGTTTGTTGATATGCAGATGGTGATATGCGAAGGCCTGCATTAATTTTTTTATGGTAGTCATCTCCCAATATATGCTTAACACTTAATGCAGCATTAAGTAAGCGAGTATCAACGCTTTGCATTATATCATTGCGGGTGCTGTGATAAGTGTAATAGATATAGCCTAATAAACTGATAAAAAATAGTATGAAGCCTGCGATTATCCAATTCGTCCGTAAATTTGTGTTTATCATGCTCATCCTTTATTTATTATCCTCCCCATTATACAAAAAAAGACTACATCACCTATAAAAATATAGTTAAGCATTTTTTAATCAAACTATCATCAATCTGTCATGCAATTGAGTGCTTTTATGGCTTAATACGAGACATTTCTACTCTATTGCAGTAAAGTTAACGCATTTCGTAGAATCATTGTAGTTGATGTTATTGTTAATGAAGCCCAGCTTAGGGGCTTTAGCCAAAAAAACTACATTTATTGGGTATTAAGATGGATCAAAAGCGTTGTGCCGTCGCCTCTAAAGAAACTCTGATGCGTATATTTACTGTGCCTGAAGCACCTGACTCAACTTTGAGTAAAATCGAACTTGAGATCTCGAGCAATTTAGCTGGTTTTCTGAATGAGAATATCGCGGCAATTGAAAAGCCATTGCATGAGATTGAGAAAGATTTTCAATCGGCAGTGATCCCAGAAGATCCGACTTTTGTTTCAGCTTATGCGCAGGATATTATGGAGCAATTAGTTGCTCATTCAGTGCACACTGCCGCGCCAAGTTTTATTGGCCATATGACATCAGCGCTCCCGCATTTTGTATTACCACTGTCGAAGTTGATGGTGGGTCTTAACCAAAACTTAGTCAAGATTGAAACCTCTAAAGCATTTACGCCACTTGAACGCCAAGTCTTGGGCATGATGCATCATTTAGCTTATGGCCAAGATGACGCTTTTTATAGTAAGTGGATGCACAGTGCCAAAACTTCACTTGGTGCTTTTTGCTCCGGTGGCACTGTGGCGAATATTACTGCTTTGTGGATTGCCAGAAACCGATTATTGAAAGCTGATGGTAATTTTAAAGGCATTGCAGCTGAAGGCATTGTCAGTGCAATGTTACATTATGGCTATAAAGGTTTAGCTGTTTTAGTATCAGAACGCGGTCATTATTCTTTAGGTAAAACAGCCGACCTATTAGGTATCGGCCGTGATAACTTTGTTGCGGTGAAAACCACCGATGATAATAAAGTTGATATTGCAGCCATGCGTGAAACTGCGCAGCAATTAGCGGCTAAAGGGATCAAAGTGATGGCAATTGTTGCTGTGGCTGGCACGACCGAAACAGGTAATATTGACCCGCTTGATGAGATGGCTGATTTAAGTCAGGAACTTAATTGTCATTTCCATGTCGATGCTGCATGGGGAGGAGCAACGCTACTTTCTGATACTTACCGCCCTTTATTAAAAGGGATTGAGCGCGCTGATTCAATTACCATTGACGCACATAAGCAAATGTACGTGCCAATGGGGGCAGGTCTTGTACTGTTTAAAGATCCTGCAGCGACAGATGCCATTGAGCATCATGCTGAATATATTTTGCGTAAAGGCTCAAAAGATTTAGGTAGTCATACTCTCGAAGGTAGCCGCCCAGGTATGGCAATGTTAGTGCATGCTTGCTTACGTGTTATTGGCCGTAAAGGCTATGAAATTTTAATCGACAAAGGCATTGAAAAAGCCCGTTACTTTGCTGACTTAATAAAAGCAGATGATGACTTTGAACTGATCTCAGAGCCTGAGCTGTGCCTTTTAACTTATCGTTATGTACCAAAGCAAATTAAGCAAAAAATAGCGCAAGCGGATGAACAAACGCGTTTGGATATATTTGCTTCACTAAATCGTTTCACCGCCAGTATGCAAAAGCGTCAACGTGAAGCTGGGCGTTCATTTGTATCACGTACGCGATTGACGCCAGCTCAATATGCTCATCAGCCAACAGTGGTTTTTCGCGTTGTACTTGCCAACCCTTTGACATCAGAGAGTATTCTTCAAGAAATCTTGGCAGAGCAAAAGGCACTCGCGAAAACCGATCCTGTATTTAAAAAATTCTTATCTAAATATATGGATTAGCAACGCAGTGGCGCTTCTTATCGTAAAGAAGCGCCATCGCTTTTAGTGATCACCCAAAGCAACTAGCTTTAATCATTTCACTAATTATATGTTGTGATGGTTTGATTTTTTCCATCGCTAAAAATTCATCTGGTTGGTGAGCTTGATTGATAGAGCCCGGTCCCATAACAATCGTTTCACAACCAAGCTGCTGAATAAACGGTGCTTCGGTGCAGTAATTTACCGCAACGGCTTGCTCCCCTGATATCTTTTCTGCCAATTGTACTAATGCTGTGTCAGTACTCCCTGTAAACGCAGGAATAGGCTCGTGCATATCCATTACACTCACTGCATCTGGGTATTGGTTGTTGATTTCAGCGGCTATTTTTAACAGCATCATTTGTAGTTCTTGTACGCTCAAACCCGGTAATGGGCGCATATCAATGTGCATTTCACAACAGCCGCAAATACGGTTAGCGTTATCGCCACCGTGAATATGCCCGAGGTTTAATGTTGGGTAGGGAATGACAAAATGCTCTACTGAATATTTATTCTTTAACTCTTCTTTTAACAGTAATAACTTCGCAATGACTTTATGCATGACTTCAATGGCATTTAAACCGCGCTCAGGATCGGAGCTGTGACCTGAACGGCCAACCACTCGAATCGCTGTACTCATGTGACCTTTGTGAGTAAATACTGGTGTCATATCAGTGGGTTCACCTATAATACAACGCGCCGGTTTTAAATTTGGATGTTTACAAATTTGTTGCGCACCGGCCATAGTTGTTTCTTCATCGGCGGTGGCTAAAATCAAAATAGGTTGAGTTTGTTCGTTTTTATCAAGTTCACTAATTGCTTGCAGTACAAAAGCAAAAAAAACTTTCATATCGATACTGCCTAAACCATATAATTTGTTGTCATATTCACTTAATTTAAATGGATCATAATTCCAACGGCTATCATCAAAAGGAACGGTGTCAGTGTGGCCAGCAAGCATTAACCCGCCATCACCGTGGCCGCGTTTGGCGAGTAAATTAAAACGACCTTTAGGCCCTGATAATTCGGTGATCTCACATTCAAAACCTAAGCTGGTGCACCAGTTTGCAAGTAGATCAATCACGCCTTTATTACTCATGGCTAAAGATTCATCCATAGCACTAATGGAAGGGGCGGCAATTAACTGCTGATACATGGACAAAAAAGAGGGTAAAGGCATAAAAAAAATCCAAAATAATTATTCAATCTAATTGCATAACAATATAAAAGTATTTATTATGAATATCAATTCACTTTTTAAGCATAAATATATTAAAGCGACGCAATGAATATAAAACGACGATAATTCAGTTTCATTCCCCAAACAGTGTGTTTCACGCTGTTTAACCCGATTTGAATGTAAATGTAGTAATAAAACCCAAAAAGAGTAACGAATGAAAGTAGTAATTATTGGCGCAAGTGGTTATAGCGGCGCAGAATTAGCAAGTTTAGTAGTAAAACATCCACAGTTAACTTTAGCAGCATGCTATGTATCTGAGCAAAGCTTAGATAAAGGCAAACTATTAAGCGACTTGTATCCTGAGCACCTTGGTTTACTTGACACTCCTTTATTACCGCTAAGCGAACGTGCGTATAGCGATATCGAAAATTCAGCTGATTTTGTTTGTTTGTGCACTGATCATAAAGTGAGTGTTGATTTAGCGCCACGTTTTTTAAGCATGGGCAAAAAAGTTTTTGATTTATCAGGTGGCTACCGCTTAAGTAGTAATGAAGATTATCAAACTTATTATGGCTTTGAGCACCAACATACTGAGTTACTAAATGAAGCTGCGTATGGCTTGGCAGAATGGAACAGCGAAGCTATTGCCAAAGCACAACTTATTGCTGTGGCAGGTTGCTACCCAACAGCTGCATTAAATGCGTTAAAGCCACTTCAGCAAGCAGGCTTGCTTGCGGAGCAGCCAGTGATTATTAATGCGGTATCGGGTGTCACAGGTGCTGGACGTAAAGCAAGCGTAGGCACGCATTTTTGTGAAGTGTCGCTTGCACCATACGGATTGTTCAATCACAGACATAGCCCTGAGATAGAGCAGCATTTAGGCCACAAAGTGTTATTTACACCGCACCTAGGTAATTTCCCACGCGGTATTTTAGAAACTATTTATGTGCAATTAAAAGCTGATGTTACGTCTGAGCAAGTTACTCAAGCCTATCAAGTGCTTGCTGATGAGCCATTGATCAGATTGCTTGGTAGTAAAATCCCGTCAATTAAAGGGGTTGCAAAGCAGCCATATGTGGACATTGCTTGGCAACAACAAGGCTCTCAGCTAATTGTAATGGCAGCTATTGATAACTTGTTAAAAGGTGCCGCTGGGCAAGCGCTGCAATGTATTAATCTAGCGATGGGTTTACCTCATAGCACAGGTTTAAAAGGGTAACTAGTAATGCAAACATGGGTCATTAAACTCGGTGGTGCAGTACTCAATACGGAAGACGCGGCAAAAGCGTTATTTGAGGCGCTGGCATCACAAACTCAAGCACAGTTTGTGATTGTGCATGGTGGTGGCGCATTGGTTGATAGCTGGCTAAAAGAAGCGGGCTTTGCCAGTGCAAAACATCAGGGCTTACGTATTAGCCCTAAAGAGCAAATGCCATATATAGTCGGCGCATTAGCAGGCTGTGCAAATAAACAATTGATGAGTCAGGCAATTGTCGCAGGGCATAAACCTGTAGGTCTTAGTTTATATGAAGCGGGCATTATTTCATCACAAAAGCTAAAAGCACTTGGTCAAGTTGGACAATGTGACGGTGGTGTACAAAGTGTAATACCGCAATTGTTAAAATTAGGTCGTCTTCCTTTAGTTAGTTCTATTGGTTTTGGTGAAGATGGGCTTTGGTATAACGTAAATGCAGATGAAGCAGCAGCAGCCATTGCTAAAGAGCTAAATGCTGAAATTATTTTTATGACTGATGTAGAAGCTGTACTTGATGCAAATAAGCAGCCGTTACATCAGCTTGATACAAATCAGATCAATACGTTGATCGCAGAAGGAGTAATTTTGGGTGGGATGGAGGTCAAAGTTAAGACCAGTCTTCTTGCTGCCCAGCACTTACGACGTGGCGTTTACATCTCGAGCTGGCAAAAGCCAGAGAATTTAGTCGCTTTACTTGCGGGTGAGCACGTCGGAACAAAAATTACACCATAGGTTTTATATGTTTAATCATTTTTTATCGGGTCTAGAATTAGACCAACAAGGCGCACTGAAATTACTTAATTTAGCGCAAAAAATTAAAGCAAACCCTATTGATTTTAGCCAAGCATTGGCTGGTAAGTCAGTGGTTACTTTATTTGAAAAACCAAGCTTACGTACGCGTTTATCGTTTGATATAGGTATCAATAAGTTAGGTGGCCATGCTGTATATCTTGATTCACAAAATGGCGCTATGGGCGCGCGTGAATCTGTAAAAGATTTTGCTTTAAACATTGCAAGTTGGGCAGATGGTATTGTTGCACGTGTATATCAGCATAAAACGTTAACCACACTTGCTGAATTTTCGAGCGTTCCTGTGGTCAACAGTTTGTGTGATTTATACCACCCGTGCCAAGCTTTGGCTGACTTTTTAACATTGCAAGAAGTATACGGTGATGTAAGCCAATTAAAGTTAGCTTATTTAGGTGAGGGTAATAATGTAACACATTCACTGATGTTACTCGCTGCAACCTTAGGAACTGATTTTGTTGCCGTATGCCCAAAAGGCAGCTCACCAGATTCGCAAATTCTGAAGCAAGCAGAGCAAATTGCAGCAATGAATGGCGCATCAGTAATGGTCAGCGACCGTGTTGAAGCCGCTGTTGGTGCAAATGCCGTGTATGCAGATACATGGGTATCAATGGGTGATGACACGCCGCTTGAACAAGTAAAAGACAAGTATATGCCGTATCAATTAAATGCCGCATTACTTAAACAAACAGGGGCAGATACTGTTTTGCATTGTCAGCCTGCACACCGTGAGTTTGAAATTACTTCAGAAGTAATGGATGGCCCGGCGTCAAAAATTATTCAACAAGCAGAAAACCGTATGCATGCGCAAAACGCGTTGCTTGTTTCATTATTAAATCCAAATTTTGTGTAAGGTATCACCAATGAGTTCTATTAAAAAAGTTGTATTAGCCTATTCTGGTGGTTTAGATACGTCGGCCATCGTGCCATGGTTAAAAGAAAATTACGGCTGTGAAGTTATTGCGTTCGTGGCCGATGTAGGTCAAGGCGCTGAAGAGCTTGAAGGCGTTGAAGCAAAAGCTATCGCATCAGGTGCATCAGAATGTTATGTTGTTGACCTAAAAGATGAAATGGTCAGTGATTACATCTACCCAACCTTAAAAACCGGTTCAATCTACGAAGGTACTTATTTACTGGGTACATCAATGGCGCGTCCTATTATCGCAAAGGCGCAAGTTGAAATTGCCCGTAAAGTAGGTGCCGATGCTCTGTCTCATGGTTGTACTGGTAAAGGTAATGACCAAGTACGTTTTGAGTCTTGTTTTGCCGCGCTTGCCCCTGATCTGCAAGTGATTGCACCGTGGCGTGAGTGGGATTTATCAAGCCGTGAATCGTTACTTGATTACTTAGCTGAGCGTAATATTCCATGTTCAGCATCGGCAACTAAAATCTACAGCCGTGATGCAAATGCATGGCATATTTCTCACGAAGGTGGTGAGCTTGAAGATCCGTGGTGTCAACCAAGTGATCAAGTATGGACATGGACTAACTCACCAGAGCAAGCGCCTAATGAGCCAGAATTTGTCACCCTAAATGTTGTTGAAGGTGAAGTTGTTGCTGTTAATGGCGAGCAACTTAAACCGTATGATTGTTTAGTTAAGCTTAATGATATTGCATCCCCGCATGGCGTTGGTCGTGTTGATATCGTTGAAAACCGTTTAGTGGGTATGAAGTCTCGTGGTTGTTATGAAACACCAGGTGGAACAGTGATCATGGCGGCATTACAAGCAATTGACGAGCTTGTGCTTGATAAAGCCAGCCGTAAATGGAAAGAAGTACTGGGCGGCGAGTTCTCACACTTAGTGTATGACGGTCGCTGGTTTACACCGCTTAAAGATTCAATTTTAGCAGGTGCTGAAGCGCTATCAACAGTGGCGACCGGTGAAGTTGTGCTGAAGCTGTACAAAGGTCAAGTAACAGCAGTACAGAAGAAATCACCAAATAGTTTATACAGCGAAGATTTTGCAACGTTTGGTGCAGATGATGTGTATGACCAATCGCATGCTGAAGGCTTTATTCGTTTATTCTCGCTTTCAAGCAGAATTTCAGCACTAGCGAAGAAGTAATTTTACTACAGCCCCGTCAACAAGCGGGGCAATTTCAGGGTTTGGAGATATTTCATGGCATTATGGGGCGGACGTTTTTCTACGGGTCCAGATGAGGCGTTTAAACAATTTAACGACTCACTTCCCTTCGATTATCAACTCGCAGAGCAAGACATTGTTGGCTCTGTTGCGTGGGCAGGTGCTCTTAAGCAAGTTGATGTACTAACAAGTGATGAGCATCAATCGCTCGTGGCTGCATTATATGAATTACTCGATGAAGTAAAAGCGGATCCACAAGCTGTGGCAACGTCAGGCGCTGAAGATATTCATTCACATGTTGAAGCTGCTTTAATTGAAAAAGTAGGCGATCTTGCTAAAAAATTACACACCGGGCGTAGCCGTAACGACCAAGTTGCAACCGATTTTAGATTATGGTGTCGTGATACTGCGGATCATCTTTTAGAAGCGTTAGGGCAATTAAAAGGTGAGTTTATTGCGTTGGCAGAGCGTGAGCTGGGTACAATTTTACCAGGTTATACTCATTTGCAACGTGCACAGCCATTATTATTTAGCCACTGGTGTATGGCATACGTTGAAATGCTTGAGCGTGATGAAAGTCGCTTAGCGGATGCGAAGGCACGGATGAATTTTTGTCCGCTTGGCAGTGGTGCACTTGCTGGCACTGCGTACCCAATTGATCGGCAAGCACTTGCCGTTGGGCTAGGTTTTACCGCTGCTACTAAAAATAGTTTAGATGCCGTATCAGATCGTGACTTTGTTGTTGAGCTATTAAGTTGTGCGTCTATCTCCATGATTCATTTATCTCGCATGGCAGAAGATTTAATTTTTTATAACTCGGGTGAAGCTGGTTTTATTGAATTGGCAGATAATGTCACTTCGGGCTCATCATTGATGCCGCAAAAGAAAAACCCAGATGCACTAGAGCTTATTCGTGGCAAAACGGGCCGAGTATTTGGCTCATTTAGCGCTATGATGATGACGTTGAAAGCCTTGCCATTGGCCTATAACAAAGATATGCAAGAAGATAAAGAAGGCTTGTTTGACGCTATGCCAACTTGGCTTGCTTGTATTCATATGGCGCAAGCATGTATTAAAGGCGTGAAAGTTAATGGCGAACGTACGCTTGCAGCAGCTAAAGGTGGTCATTCAAATGCGACCGAATTGGCTGACTATCTAGTTGCTAAAGGTATTCCTTTTAGAGAAGGTCATCATATCGTTGGCGTACTGGTACAAATGGCTATTGCGCAAGGGAATAACTTAGAAGATTTAAGTTTAGAACAATTTAAGTCTGTGCATAGTATTTTTGAACAAGATGTATATCCTGTATTAGAAATAGACGCGTGTCTAAAAGCACGTCAAGCACTTGGTGGTACATCTTTAGAGCAAGTAACTATTGCTGTCAAAGATGCCAAAAAAAAACAGCAAATAACGGTTCGTGACGCCAATCTTGATGATGTTGAGTCGATAGCTAAGCTAATCCAGCACTGGGCTACTGTAGGTGAAAACTTACCGCGAGCTAAAAGTGATATGGTGCACTCAATTAATGAGTTCGCTGTGACAGAAGTTGCTGGAAAGGTTTCAGGCTGTGCGTCGCTTTATATTTATGATACTGGCCTTGCTGAAATTCGTTCGCTTGGTATAGATCCTGATACAGGAATTACTGGGCAAGGCCGCCAATTGGTTGAACACTTATTAGTTAAAGCCAAAAAATTGGCACTTAATCGCATCATCGTTTTGACGCGAGTACCTGATTTCTTTGAAAAACAAGGTTTCACATTCTGTACTAAAGACAGCTTACCTGAAAAGGTAATGAAAGATTGTGAACTATGTTTACGCAGAGACAATTGTGATGAAGTCGCAATGGAATTTATTTTGAAGCCAAGTCGGAATACGGAGATCCCGTGTAAAAACGTAGCTTAAAATCCCTGGATGTAAAAAACGTACGGTTACCCCTGTGCGTTTTTTTATGTCCAAATTCATCTGGTATGACCTGTTGGTTTGTTTTTTGTACGAATAAGGATCAAAATAGATCGTTTATAAAAATGTTGGATCGGTAATTGCTTTATATAAAGTGTAAGGTGGCTCAGCGTGAGTTCATCTTTAAAAGCGCCAAAAAATAATCAGAGCGCTAAAGCAACTGTAACTTACTAACTAGTTACTAATTCAACATTTATTGAAAGGATCAATCTCATGCAAATTACTGCAAACAGCCAGCTACAAATGCAAGCATACAACTCTATGCAACAATCAAAGCCAGCACTTGAACAAAGCGCTAGTAATAAAACCCTACAATCTGATACAGTGTCTATATCTAATGAGGCTTTGCTAGCATCAAAAGGCGAAGCTGAAATTCAACGTGGCGGGATTATTGTCTTAGATCCAGATAAGCGCCCAAAATAATAGCAATGAGTTATAGATGTATTTAACAGAACATTTCGGACTTTCGTTATCAGCGTTGGTTGTTTGGGGGTTGATGATGGCCTTCTTTTTTAATCTCTTTCTATGGATTGCAGATTTAAAAAGAAATAATGTTCTGTTGCTCTCTTCTTTTATTGTATTCTTGTCTTACTTTATAAGTGATCATTTATTCACGTGGTTTGCTAATTCGAATGTTTATCTTAATTGGGCTATTTACGATATCATAACAATAACACTAATAACTATTAGTGCTCATTTCGTAAAAAACAATTGCAAGCCCCCAGCATTTTTCTATGTTATTTTTGTTTTAAGTGTTAATACAATCTTGTCGTCTTTGATGTATTATGATTTGCGAATTGCAGGAAATACTACTCCATGGGTGCTGTGGGATATATATTCTTTTGGTGTTTATTTCCTCGACTTTACGATGATTGTAGCTCTAATTGTCGATCGGGATATTTTAGGTTTGATTAGGCTTAAAAATGGAATTAAAGCATTATTTAAAGGACAACAAATAAGACATTCTCTTTAGCGTTTATGTATATAAACGACATTATAGGCCCTTATATCGGTGTTTTTATCGAGTGGGGCTTTCTAATGGTTTTTTTGTACAACCTAGTGTTGTATATAAATAATCCAAATAAAAGTATCGTAATACTTTCTATGATGATGGCTATTTCTTATGTAATTAGCGATCTCTTTCCTGTTGTGTCGCCAAATTATTTAAACTGGCTGGTATATGATCTTCTCACCATTGTGGCTATAGGCTTATGGATCAAACATAAAAGAATCAGCTCGTTTCCAGCTATTTGCTATGTTGTTTGTGGGCTAAGCTTAAATGCCTTGATAATGGCTGCTATTTATTACGATTTGTGTATTCGTTTAAATGTAGAGTATTGGTGGCTTTGGCCTGTTTATTCTTTTGGTGTCAATCTGGTGGATATTATGATGATCACGGCCTTAGTCTTAAATAAAGACTACTTAGGGCTAATGAGGTTGTTACGAAAAGCAGGTTTACTAAAGGCCTAAATAAATATTAAGCCTTTAGTGGAGCTTAAAATCGATATTCCCAACTGGTTTTTAATGCGCTGTTAGTCTCAGATTCGTCACTCAATTCGTCTTTATACACAGAGCCACTGATTTTCCACAAACCATTAAAAATAGCCTGTTGATAGCCAAGTTCTAATTGCAGACGATCAAATGTTTGCGGTGTGTCTATTAGGCCGAGCATGTCACTTTGTGACCAACGTAACTTCGCATAACCGGCATAACCATTCATAGTATGGTAATAGGCACCTAATACGGCTGATTTACTTTGCAGCGGCGTTGCAGAGCCAATTAAGCGATCTTTATGATTATAGGCTTGGGCATAGTTGGTAAAGCTCTCATTAGCCTCATTACAGCTAAGTTGGGCTGTACAATCTTGTTGGGTATTTGAATATTCAAAATAAGTTTTTAATAACTGTTTTTGATCACCAAAAAAACTTTCTACACCTAGGGTATAAAAAGGATCACTGGGTGCTACACCACTGTCATTTTTACCCATTAGCTCAGTATAAAAAGCAACGGGTTGATTGCCGATGCTGATCGAGTACTTAGCATCTAAACTGGTTAATCGTTGTTTAGTTGTTATTAGTTCAAGCGAGTTGGGGTCTTTTACTGTGCTGGTTAAATAGTCAGAGCCCGCTGAGCTAAATGCAATCTCAAGCCCTGCAAGTGGAGTGCTGGCAAAGCGTAAAGCCCAATAGTCACCTTTTTCACTGCTATCTAAATATGGCTTTTGTTTGGCGTATATTCCAGTTAATTGCCAGTTGCCAATAAAGGATAGCCAGCTTGGCCCCACATAGTGTGTGTTGGCGCGGTTTATTCGTAGACCTTTCATTGGTGATGCGTTATTTGAAAGCAGCAAGGCATTATCGTTGCTAGGCCCCCACCAATGGCTGACTTGCTCGGCACTGACAGACCAATTACCCATTAATACAGCCAAATAACTGCCGTGATAATTTGTGTACTCATCCTCCAGTGCGTCATCAGCGTAATTTACACTTACTTTGGCGCTAACGCGGTTGCCAGTTATGGCACCATAGCTATTGATCCCACTTTGTTGTTGATCGCGTTTACCAAAGCTCTGCTGTAGCTCAGGATCGCTATTGTAATTAACCCTAACACCGGAACTGGTGCTTTGTTTGGCATTCTCTAATGCGTGCTTTACATGCTGATAAGCAAATTGGCTTTGCGCTGCTAGCGAACCGGCTTCAATTGTATTTAAATCTCTAGCAATACCTTGCCACATCAATGGATAGCTATTAATTGGTTGCTTAATGATGCCTTGATTAAACAACATTTCAATTGATGCGCGTAGTAATGGATCATCACTTTCAATCCAAGGGGTTGCAAATGCAGGTGCAGCGCTGATAGCTAGCAGACTTAGATAGGCATTTAACTTCATCCGTGTAACTTTTCCTGTAATGCTTTTACAACAATGGGGTGTACAAACTCACTGACATCGCCTTTATGACGAGCAACTTCTTTCACTAATGTTGAAGAAATGAATGAATTTTTCTCAGCTGGGGTTAAAAATACACTTTCTAAATCAGGGTTAAGGCGGCGGTTCATATTGGCAAGCTGAAATTCATAATCAAAATCAGACACCGCACGAATACCTCTTATCAGTACATTGGCATTATGATCGCGTGCTAAATCAGCCAGTAATCCGGAAAAGCCAATAACACTAACGTTATCTATGTGGGTCAGTAAACTATTAGCAAGTGCGACACGTTCATCTAAGCTAAAACAAGGTTGTTTACTAGGGTTATGAGCGATTGCAACAATTACTGTGTCGAACATTTTTGCTGCCCGCTGGATCAAATCTGTGTGTCCATTCGTTAATGGATCAAAGGTGCCTGGGTAAATTGCGGTGACTTTCATAAATATCGGCTTAGTGTTATTTGGGCTGTCATATTACCAGTCTTTGTTGTCTAGATCAGCCTGCAAATTGCGACTGCACAGCTTCGATTGTAAATGAGTTAATTTCATTTATAAGCAACAACTACGAATTATGGGTTAGAAATTTTCAAGGTGGTATTTTATTGGATTATATTTGTATATACTGCGCGGCTAATAATACTGAGTGAATTCTGAGCATTTACTTAATTAAAACAACCAGAGCAGCAGGATATGAGTACCAAGGATAAAATTATTAAAACTAGCATCATGCTATTTAATCAACACGGTGAGCGTGCAATTACGACCAACCATATCGCTTCTCATATGGGGATCAGTCCCGGTAATCTTTATTACCACTTTAAAAATAAAGAAGACATTATTCGTCATATTTTTGCTTTATACAGCCAGCATTTACACACTCAATTTGTGCCTATGGCCAAGCATGATGAAGCACTGACACACTTAACTGGGTACCTTGATGCCTTATTTGAATTGATGTGGCGTTTTCATTTTTTCTATGACAACTTGGGAGATATTTTATCTCGTGATGAAGTACTGAAAAAAGACTACATTGAATTTCAAGCGGCTTTGCTAAGCCAAGTTCGTGAAATTGTGATTGGTTTACGTGAAGGTGGCATGATCACGATTGATGATGAGGATGCCATTGAACTTGCTCACATGTTAAAAATCACGGTAAGCTTTTGGACACCTTATATTAAAGCGAGACGCTTAAGCGGTGAGCTCATGCAGCAAGATATTTATAACGGTATTTTGAAAGTATTAGCACTTTTTAAAGCGTTTGGCACAGAGCAAAGCATCCCACAAATTAACCTATTACGTGAGAAATATAGCGCGCTCGCTGCGCAGACAGAGCCTGCCAGCTAAGCATTGGCTTTTGTTTATTTCCTAGACGTTAGATTTTTTGCTATAATCGCGCGCCCAACACGTGGGTGCGTGAATCCTTAAATATTGTCTAACGAGTAAACTATGCTTAAATTTATCGTCAAACTCCATCCTGAAATAGCCATTAAAAGCCGCTCTGTGCGTAAACGTTTTACTAAGTTGTTA
Source organism: Pseudoalteromonas sp. S1727 (assembly GCF_005886375.1). Classification (NCBI taxonomy): domain Bacteria; kingdom Pseudomonadati; phylum Pseudomonadota; class Gammaproteobacteria; order Alteromonadales; family Pseudoalteromonadaceae; genus Pseudoalteromonas; species Pseudoalteromonas sp. S1727. Next base: position 58,400 of record NZ_PNDT01000005.1, on the reverse strand, counting down.
GAAAATAACATTAAAATTGTATTACGTAAGATTGACGAAAAAGTACAAGTACAGAACAACTGGGACAATATATCGGTTGTAACTAAATCTGATGACGCACAAACGCGCCTTGATTTTATTAATGGCCTGCAACGCATCCCCGGTATAGTGCAATTTATTGAGGTGACCGAAACTCGTTACGAAAACCTGCATGATATTTACGAAAAAGCGCTCGATATGATTGGTCACACTGTAGTGGGGAAAACATTTTGTGTGCGTTGTAAGCGCCAAGGTAATCATGATTTTACTTCTACCGATGTTGAGCGCTATGTTGGCGGCGGTTTGAATCAGCATGTAGAAGGTGCAAGCGTCAGATTAAAAAATCCTGAAGTCGTTATTCGTCTTGAAATAAAAGATGATAAAGCGTATATCGTCACGCATACTCATCTTGGTATGGCGGGGTTCCCATTACCTACTCAAGAAGATGTACTTTCGTTAATGTCAGGTGGCTTTGACTCAGGCGTTGCCAGCTATCAAATGATCCGCAAAGGCGCACGTACTCACTTTTTGTTTTTTAACCTCGGTGGTGCGGCGCACGAAATCGGTGTTAAACAAGCCAGCTATTATATTTGGAAGCAGTTTAGCTCAACGCACAAAGTTAAATTTATCAGTGTTGACTTTGAACCCGTTGTTGCCGAAATCCTAGAGAATGTTGAAAACAGCCAAATGGGCGTGATCTTAAAACGTATGATGATGCGTGCTGGTAGCAAAATTGCTGAAAAAATGGGGATCCAAGCCTTGGTTACCGGTGAGAGTCTTGGTCAGGTATCAAGCCAAACATTAGCCAACTTAAGCGTGATTGACCGTGTTACTGAAACACTGATATTACGCCCGCTCATTCAGCATGATAAGCAAGAGATTATCGATATTGCCCGCAGAATTGGCACGGCAGAAATGGCTGAAACCATGCCTGAGTATTGTGGTGTGATCTCTAAAAAGCCTACTGTTAAAGCGAAAGTTGCGGTAGTAGAAGCTGAAGAACAAAAATTTGATTTTGATGTGCTGGATACGGTAGTTGAAAATGCGCGTATTATGGATGTACGTGACATTGATGTTGAAGCAAAACAAGAGCTTAAAGAAGCTGAATCGGTTTCAGATTTACCAGCTGATGCGGTGGTTGTTGATATTCGCTCCCCAGAAGAAGAAGACGCCAGCCCCCTTGAAATTGACGGGATTGAAGTTGTACATTTACCGTTTTTCCGCCTTGCCACAAAGTTTGGTGATTTGCCGCAGGATAAGGATTACTACTTATATTGTGCTAAAGGGGTCATGAGTCAGCTACAGGCGCTTATTTTACATGAAAATGGCTTTGCCAATGTAAAAGTATATCGCCCATAAATTGGTTGATAGGATTGTTGGAAAGCGCGAGTTAAATCGCGCTTTTTTTATGCCTGATCGCATCAACAAGCGATTGATTATGAGGTGTACTGATACCGAGTTGCTGGCCTTGTTGACAAATATAACCACACATAGCATCAATTTCAGTCATACGGCTATGAGCGATATCTTGGTGCATAGATGAATAATTGTCTTTGGTGTCACTCATTACTTGGTAGGCGTTTGCTAATGCATCGGCTAGCTGCACATTGACCCCTAATAAGTTGGCTACATGACAGGCTTCATTCAAGACATTTACAATTTTTCCACTAAATTGTGGTGCTGTAAGTGCGCCATTTTTTACATTATGTAAAGCTGTAAGTGGGTTGATTGCAATGTTCACTAACAGCTTCTGCCAGCGTAATAGAGCAATGTGCTCACTAAAGCTGATATTGGGTAAACCTTGTAGTTGTTGCATTACATCTTGGTAGCGAGCAGCAGCTACTGCATTACAACTGCCCAAGACACTTTCGCCGTTGCCGGTATGAGTGACGGTAGTCGGTGTGATTTTAAAGCCAGCTAATCGAGTTGTTAAAAAAAACAGGGCTTGCTGGCTTTGTAATTGGCGTTGTAGTGGTGCAAGGTTACTCAAGCCATTATGAGATAATACAATACTACACTGCGCAGAAAAGTAAGGTTTCAGCTGCTTAAAAGCATCGCTTACTTGGTAGGCTTTAACTGCAAAAATCACCATATCAATCGGTTGATGAGCTAATTCAGGTAATTGTTGAGTGGTTAATACCTTTGCTGTTATACGGTGTTGTTGCTGATTTTGTTGGTAATAATATTTGTTTTGGCGGCAGCCACGTCTAGTGACAATAGTAAGTTGATTGCCTGTACTTAAAAAGTGGCTATATAGTAGGCCAATTGCCCCATCACCAACAATAACAATATTAGCCATGATTTGGTTTTGTACCAATATGGAACATTAACTTAATGGCAAAGTAGCTCGCAGCACCGGCAAAATCAGCAATAAAGTCGGCAACGGATGCTTGGCGATACGGTAGCATATCTTGCATTATTTCAATTGCAGCGCCATAGCTTGCTAGCAACAAAATTTGCATAAGTAGCGGGATTTTGAATGCTTTATCCATCACCACGGCAAGAATAAAGAAAATGCCAAAATGTGCTACTTTATCAACATGCGGAAATAAGTTTGCAGCACCTTTAATTTCCTTGGCAAACAAAAAAGTAAACGCCACTATACTCACTAAAAATAGTGCTTGGTAAACACGCCGAGTCACGATAAATCCTAAAATCGTTTAAAAACAGAGCCGCAGTATATCAAACAAATTTCGTATCGCACCTGAACAAAGTGCATAAAAATGTAAAGATTTTTAAAATAGGCGTTATAATCTCCCTCATATTAATTTTAAAAAATCTTGTTAGGAGAGACCCATGCCTTCATTTGATATTGTTTCAGAAGTGGAAATGAACGAAGCAAAGAATGCGGTAGATAATGCTAACCGTGAACTAGAAACCCGTTTTGACTTTAGAGGTGTAGATGCATCGATTGAACTTAACGACAAAACGATTAAATTAAAGGCAGAAGCTGATTCACAGGTTATGCAGTTGTTTGATATTTTAGCAAGTAAAATATCAAAACGCGGTATGGATGTAGCTAGCTTAGAGCTACAAGATATTTCTCGTGCAGGTAAAAATGTATTTCGTAATGTTGCATTAAAGCAAGGTATCGAAAAAGACGTAGCGAAAAAAGTAGTTAAAGCCATTAAAGACTCTAAAGTAAAAGTACAGGCAGCAATTCAAGGTGAAGAAGTACGCGTGACAGGTAAAAAGCGTGATGACTTACAAGAAGCAATGCAAGTTGTGCGTAATGCTGACCTTGGCCAGCCATTTCAGTTCAAAAACTTCCGCGATTAAAAGCTTAGCTGCGAGTAACGAGCTGCGAGCCCCGAGTTTATCCAGCTGCACTCTTTATTTTTGAAGATATTATTGAAGCCAAATGACTTTTTGTTGTTTGGCTTTTGTATTTTGGCACTTATGCTTGCTCGAAGTTCGAATATTTAGATGTATAGCCGTCCATTGACTTTTATCCCTAAAATAATCACAATAACCACCTATTTTTAAGGTGCTTGTAGTTACTTTTCAAGGTTGTTGATAGGTACAGCAAGATAATCGGGAAGTTGGTGATATTTGTAGGATACAAATACAATCCAACACTGCCCCCGCAACGGTGATACATAATATATACACGTATATTTGTTAAGTCCGGAGACCGGCCTTGAAGTCAATTTACTATCACTTGTGCGGTGGGCGCGGGTCAGGGGATATCATGTTAAACAAATCTACTTTAGGCGTAGCAATCGCTGCTGCGTTATCTTTTTCTGTGTCTGCAGAGCAATCAATTGAGCGTCTTACGATAACAGCTAACAAATTTGAGCAATCAATTACTGATACGCTAGCGACTGTTGATATTATTGATCGTATAGAAATCGAAAAGAATAATTATCGAGATTTACCATCGCTTCTAAACACTATTGCTGGTGTCGATGTTGTTCGCAATGGTGGCTTTGGTCAAAAAGCTGATGTATTTGTTCGTGGGGCCAGTGCAAAACATACACTAGTGTTAGTTGATGGCGTGCGTGTAAGTGATGCAAGTTCCGGTAGTGTATCATTAACCAATATTCCAGTTAATAGTATTGAACGCGTTGAAATTGTCAAAGGCGCAAGAGCGGCAATTTATGGTTCAGATGCAGTGGCAGGGGTTATCAATATAATTACCCGCCAAGCAAGTAAAAATACTGTGTCAGCCACATTAGGTAGTGATAATTATTCTAACTACCAAATAGCTGGCGGGCTTGTAAAAGATGCTATCACTTTTAATTATAACTTAGGTTATGAAGATACTGATGGTTATGATGTAACAGGTAAAGATCCATCATTAGCAGTGACAAAAGATCATGATGATGACGGTTACACTAATAAAAACATTGGCTTTAACTTGGCATATAGAACATTGAATGCAGGTGAATTTAGCTTACTTAGCCAGTATAGCGAAGGCCAAGGTGAGTATGATAATGCATGGGGTAATGACGCGTACGATTTTGAAAACTATATTGCAAAACTTGGCTGGAAAAAAAGCTCGGACGTATATACGCAAAGCGCATCAGTGAGTGTATCCCAAGAAGAAAATATTCAAACAGGGACTGATGATCAACAAATTTATAGCACAGAGCGTGTTGAGTTTGAATACAGTGGACTTTATACAGTAACAAAATCGTTAGATCTTACTGGTGGATTTAATTACTTAAATGAAGACTTATCTGCATCATCAGCTTCTTCATCTGAAGAAGAGCGCGATAATAATGCAGTGTTCGTTGGTGTATTTTATGATGATGAAACTTGGCTTGGTAACGCAGTTGTTAGAACTGATGATTACGAATTTCATGGCCGCGCAAATACTTACACAACAGGTGTAGGCTATAAGGCAAATCAATATCTTAGTGTACGCCTTAGTCACGGAACCGCATTTAGAGCACCATCGCTGATCAATGCCTTTGTCACGGATAGTCTTTGGTATGCCCCTAATAGTGATATTAAACCTGAAGAGTCAGTTAATAATGAGTTTGGTGTTACTTTAGATACAAAGTGGGGGCGTTACGATATCGCTATTTTCGACAACAACATTGATAACTTAATTGATAATAAATATGATGCTGAAATTGGTAAGTATGTAGCAACGAATATTGATAAAGTCTCTATGCAAGGTGTTGAGTTATCTGCTGATTTTGAAGGTTTGGGATTTCAACATAACATCAACCTTAGCTTCTTAGACGCTAAAGATGAAACAACCAATACAGATTTACCGCGCAGACCATCTGAAACATTTAATTACACCCTTGGCAAAAGCTGGGGTGATTTTGACGCTAATATCGCAATGCAATATCGCTCTTCACGTCCATCAATCGCTTATTATGATACTGAGTTGGCTGCTTATACAGTGTTCAATATAGCCGCAAATTATCAATTACTGGATGAGTTATCATTTCAGGCTCGAATTGAGAATATTACAGATAAAGAATACTTTACGGCAGGTACTGGTTTTGCCGCTAACGGTGACTTACTTGGTTACAATGCAGCTGGTAGACAGTTCTTTGTTGGCGCCAGTTACCAGTTTTAATCGCGTTTCAAACTAAATAAAAAAGCCCGACACCTTTTGTGCGTCGGGCTTTTTCGTACTGATATGAAAATATTATGTGGGCTGAGTTTTACTTAACTTATTAAAAACGCTTTGTAGTCTTTAGCAAATTTCTGCAGCTTAGGTGCAATCAATAAACTGCAATAACGCTGCTCTGGATTTTCGTTGTAATAGTCTTGATGGTATTGCTCTGCCGGGTAATAGGTGGTTGCAGGGCTCACTTCTGTGACGATTTTTTCGCGTATTTGGCTTTGTAATTTAGCAATGTAGTCAGTTGTTTGCGTCTGTTGCTCAGTATTATGGTAATAAACTACGCTGCGGTATTGCGTCCCCACGTCGTTGCCTTGGCGATTAAGCTGTGTGGCATCGTGTAGTGTAAAAAACATTGCGAGCAAGGTCTCAAAGCTTATCTGGCTGCTATCAAACTCGATATTAACTACTTCGGCATGGCCAGTAAGCCCTGTACATATTTGTTTATAGGTTGGATCTGTTGTTTCGCCACCGGTGTAACCAGAGCTTACATGGGTAACGCCTTTTACCCGTCTAAATGCGGCATCAATACACCAAAAACAGCCGCCACCAAAGGTAGCAGTTTCAATTGCTTTGCTCATATATGTACTCCTAAAAACGTTAAATTACGCAGATGTTCTAGCCTAGCAGAAGAACGGCTAAGACGGTGTTTTATTTCACGGATCAGAATGAGGAAAGGGAAAAGCGTTGCTGCATAGTGCAGCAACGCTAAAAGTTGCTTAAAGCTCTTTAAGTGGTTTTTCAGCTTCTTGCTGATTAAGTTTTTGTTGTAAAAACTCAGGTGATTGGGTGTTGCGAGCGAGCGCATAGTAGGCGGCAGGCACCACAAATAGTGTGAGTATGGTCGCAACAATCACGCCGGTAAATACAACTACACCGATTACCATTCGGCTTTCAGCACCAGGGCCTGATGCTAATACTAGCGGCACGGCGCTCATTACCGTGGTTAATGAAGTCATAATAATAGGGCGCAGTCGCATTGTTGCCGCTTGTAGTATTGCTTCACTAAACTCAACACCTTGGTCTCGCAGCTGATTGGTAAATTCAACAATCAAAATACCATTTTTAGCGCTGAGGCCAATTAACATGACAATACCAATTTGGCTGTAAATGTTTAAAGTAAGCCCTGTAGACCACAATCCAAACATCGCCCCCATTAACCCCAGAGGTACTGTTAACATAATAACAAATGGGTGTACAAAGCTCTCAAACTGCGCAGCTAATACTAAGAAGGTAACAGTAAGAGCTAAAACAAATACGTAGGTCATTGCTGAAGCACCTTCGTAGAATAATTGTGACTCACCTTTGTAATCAACCGCACCATCGATATCATTCTCTTGCGCGGCTACCTCATTTAAAAAGTTAAGTGCTTCTTCGAGTGTATAACCATCAGCAAGGTTGGCACTGAGTGTAATCGCGCGCATACGGTTATAACGGTTCAAACGTGATGCAGTGGCTTCTTCTTTTAGGCTGATCAAACTATCTAATGGCACTAGTTCACCACTGCGTGATTTTAAGTAGATATTTGAAATATCGGTTGGATCTGCAAAGTCAGCTTTAGTGCCTTTTAAGATCACATCGTATTCTTCACCGCGGTCGATAAACGTGGTTACTCGGCGCTGACCCAGCATTGTTTCAAGGGTGCGGCCTACATCAGAGACTGATACACCTAAATCAGCCGCTTTATTTTTATCTATACTGATCAAAAATTGTGGGAAAGTTTCTTTGTAATCATGATCGATTCGCACCAGACCTGGGTTTTCCTCTGCGCGTTTAATGATACGGTCGCGCCAATCGGCAAGTTGGTCATAATCGTTACCTTGTAGAACAAACTCGATAGGGCGAGAAGAACCACCACCGCCAATACCGCTGCGCATAATAGCGAATGTGCGTACATCGGTAACTTCGGCCATTTTGCCACTGATCTCATCCATGACTTGCCAGGTTGAGCGTTTACGTTCATCCCAGTCGGCCATGCCTACAATAGCAACACCGCCTGTGCCGCCCCAGCCAGGCACACGCACTAATACGCGGCTTAGCTCGCCAGACTCAGAGTAGGGCATTAAGCGTTCTTCTATTTTAGCCATATTTGCGGCGTTATTTTCGTAACTAGCACCTTCTGGGCCACTCATCATTAGGAAGAAGGTTCCGCGATCTTCTTTAGGGGTCAGCTCTGAAGGTGTTTGCTGAAATAATGCATAACTAACAAAACCCGCCAGTAGTAAGGTAATTGCTAAGCCACCTGAGCGAGTCATATTTGAGCGTAATGCGTTCTTATAGCTTTGTTCAATCTTGTCAAAAGTACGGTCCATCCATTGACTGAACTTGCCTTCTTTTGAAGAGGGTTTAAGGACTAATGAACACAGCGCAGGAGACAGTGTTAATGCGGTAATACTTGAGAAAAATACTGCCGCACTTACGGCCATAGCAAACTCAGTAAATAAAGCACCAATACGACCATCCATAAATACTAAGGGTACAAATACTGAGATCAATACAAGCGTAGTGGCAACAATCGCAAAACCAACTTCTCGAGCACCGCGATACGCTGCCAATAATGCAGGCTCGCCTAACTCAATGCGGCGGTGGATGTTCTCTAGCATTACAATCGCATCATCAACCACTAAACCAATCGCTAATACTAAGGCAAGTAAGGTTAATAAGTTAATTGAATAGCCCATTGCCAGTAAGAACATAAAGCTGCCCACTAGCGCAACAGGTACTGTTACTGCGGGGATCAACGTTGCGCGAATATTTCCTAAAAATAAGAAAATAATTAGCACCACTAAGGCCATAGAAATCGCCAGTGTACTGTACACTTCGTTTATTGATTCTTTAATAAAGATTGATGAATCATAGCTGTCTTGAATGGTCGTGCCTTCTGGCAAGTTACGTTTGATTTTTTCAAGTTCAGCGCGGGCGTTATCAACCACGGTTAACGTATTAGCTTTTGCTTGTTTTACAATACCTAGGCCTACCATGTTACGGCCGTTACCACGGAATAAGCTTTCATCATCAGCGGCTTCAAGGTGTACGTCGGCTACTTCACCAAGGCGTACCAAATAACCATCGTCGCCACGTTTAATGACAAGGTTTTGAAAGTCACGTTGCTCTTTATAGCTACGGGCAGTTCGCACAGTAAAATCACGGTCGATAGATTCAATTTCACCCGCTGGTAATTCTACGTTTTCTGTACGCAGGGTGTTTTCGATATCGCTACTGGTAATGCCACGCGCCGCCATCGCTTGGCGGTTGAGCCAGATTTTCATCGCGTACTTGCGTTCACCACCAACACGAACATTCGATACACCATCAACAACAGCTAAGCGGTCTACAATAAAGCGCTGTGCATAATCAGAAAGCTGTAGCGAGTTCATGGTGTCACTGTTAAGTAAAAACCATGCTATAGGGCTTTCATCGCTGTTTGATTTTGACACTTCGGGTGGGCGTACTTGTTCAGGTAAGCTGTCAAGAGCACGGGCGACACGTTCGCGTACATCGTTTGATGCAGCATCAATATCACGGTTTATATTAAACTCAATCGTGATATTAGAGCGACCATTACGACTCGATGAATTAATACTCTTAATGCCCTCAATACCAGAGATACGGTTTTCAAGTACTTGGGTTATTTTAGTTTCAATTATCTCGGCTGACGCACCTGTGTATTCAGTGCTCACACTGACAATGGGTGATTCAATATCAGGATATTCACGCAGCGGTAACATGGAAAATGCGACTAAACCAAAGGTTAGCAGCAATAAGTTTATTACGATCGCAAAAACCGGGCGTTTAACACTTGTATCAGTAATTTTCACGGTCTACCCCTTTACAGTAACTTTGCTACCAGAACGAATTTTAATAATTCCTTCTGTAACAACGAGCTGACCATTACTAATTCCTGAGTCAATAGCTACCCAACCGTTATGGCGACCTGCAACATGAACTTCTACTTTGGTGGCTATACCATCTTCAATTTGGAACACATAATGTTTATCCTGCTGTGGTATAACCGCTTTTTCTGGCACAATCATGGCTTGGTTTGAGCTTAGTTGTAAAGCGGTGTTCAGCAGCATACCCGGGCGTAATAAGCCGCTTTTATTAGCAAAACTCGCGGTTACTTCAACACTGCGAGTAATCGCATCAATACGTGCGCTTACATGGGTGACTTTACCGGTAAACGTTTTTTCTGGATAAGCGTCATTTTGGGTCATAACTTTCATGCCCACGTTTAATTGCGCTAAGTATTTCTCCGGTACTTTAAAGTCGACTTTGATTATGCTGATATCATCTAGGCTAGTAATTATGGTGCTATTATTTACATAAGCACCAATTGAAATTTGACGCTTACCTAAAATACCTGAAAAAGGGGCTGTAATCGTCATTTCAGTTAGTTTTGTTTTGGCATTCTCAAGTTGTGCTTCGGTTGCATCAACACGAGAAAGTTGTTCTTCTAACAGTGACTTTGCGGTTGCCTGTGAGCGAGAAAGCTCTGTTAAACGTTCCAGTTGACGTTTTTCTTCACGCAAGTTGATAGCCAATTCTTTTACGGTTAATTCTTCTTGCAGTGATTGTAACTGCACTAGCTTTTGGCCTTTACTGACTAAGTCGCCATCTTTAAAATAGATATCAGTAACATAGTCATTTTGTGCGCTTTTAATATAAATTGCTTGATTCGCACGCGCGCTGCCGATAGCCTCAATGAGGACAGCATTTTCTTCGCTTGCCACCGTATGAGCCGTTACTTGAGTTGCACTTGCAGTAAAGTCTGATTGTTCACCTTGACTACTTGGCAAGTAAAGGTAAACACATAGCCCTAAAAGCAGGGTAATGATAAATGGAAATAGCGCTTTGCCAGATTGCTTTGAATACATTTTAAGAGTACCGGAAAATTAATTGCCTCTAGTGTACAAAATAACAGCGTGAAATAGCTGTCGCGTATCTCATAAATTTGTCGGTTAGGCGTAAAAGTTAAATTATTTATCAATTTGTTCCTGTTTTGTAATTATAAATGAGAGAGTTATGAAGTTGACGAACACATGTTCACGTTGTTTGAAAATACGTAAATTGATTATTTGGGCTATAATTATGTACGTTTTTTATATTGTTTTTTATCGTTATGGTTAAATGCAAACAGAGTGTGTTGAAGTTGCGCGCGCAAGGTGCACGTAACGGTATAGAAATTTTAACCGTTGGGGCTATCGGGCTTATATTTATAATGCTGGTTAATTTACTACGCCCTGGTGAAATTAGTCTTTTGGAAATTTTTTTGGTGAGTTTATGCTTGGCGGCAATTTTTGTTGGCTTTTTAAAAACTCAAGAGCCATTTTATAGTTTAGTTATTACAGAACAAGAGCTTATATATCAGCATAAATATGGTTATTGGAGTGTTAAGCAAAAAAACTTCCAACACAGTGGGATCCCTAAAGTCGAACAAGAGTTTGAACAACTTGAGTTAAATGCGGTAGGTATTAAACTTTACAATACCGATGAGTTTTTATCACAATTAGCGCCAAGGATCGCGGGTAAATTATTGATTGAGCAAAGGCACTTATTTATGCAAGTAGTTCAAAAACATTGCAAAAATGGCAATTGCCCATCAGAATGGCTAATTGAAGATAATCATTACACTTCAGTGCATGGGTGTAGCTTTGATGGCTTGATTGCCATGTTTGCTAACCGAATGCGACATTTGCAACAATTAACCGGATATGATTTGTTGTTACCTGCAAGTGCATTAGATAGCAGTATTTGGGACTTTAGCCGTAGTTTAAATGCATGGCGGAGTAATCCAGTAGTATTTATACAATCTCAATTAGAGAGAAAGACGTTTGACAATAAACGTTAGTAAGTAGGATGAAGCGATGAGCCAAGATAGATCTTTTATTAAAAGTGGCAGAAATACCATTATCCACAAAGATAAAAAACTCGATTTAGTGATCGTGAATTCTGAAATTCACCCCAAAATTAAAGTCACTCAACATGGTTTAGAGCCATTTAAAGAAGAGCTGCCAAAAAACCGTCGTGAAGCTAAAGAACGTTATTTAGAGGTGGTGTATATCACGAGTGTTGATATTTTTGGTGAAGAAAAGCGTTTACTGTTTATTCAGGCGCTGGATGGCCGTGAATATAAGATTGATTACAGTAAAGTAGGGACAAAGTTATTTGTTCGTATTCATCAAGATAGTTATTTATAGTTTTCTTCCTCTCTACTGGCACTGTAATTGCTTCATAAATAAATTGGCATAGTCTTTAGCGCTATGTAATTTCGATTTTAATGAGGAAGCAGTGCATGAAATCTCCCTTAATAGTTGCTCCACTTTTCACTTTATTAGCCGCATGTGGTGGCGGTGGAGGGGGGAACGACAATCCCGTTGTCGCCGCATCAGTATTTGCAGGAAATGACCAGCAAATTATTGAAAAAAGTGAATTTACAATAGAAGCTAAAGGATCGCCAGCCGACGGTACATTTACTTGGCAAAGGATCAGTGGTCCTATTATAGAAGATTTCCCGCTTGATGGTGCACTGCAAACGATTACCGCTCCTGATATTAAAGCGGATAGCGAACTTGTATTGCGAGTTAGTTATCAGACTAGTGATGGTCAGTTAGTCAGTGATGACTTACTGATTGCAATAGAATCAAATAATCAAATACCGCAAGTTATTGTTACGCAAACAGCGCCAGCAACACTCCCTTCTGATTATCAAGATACGATCACCCTGAGTGCAGCAGGTTCGATAGACCCTGATGAGAATGGCCAAATTAATAGTTACAACTGGCAACAAATTGCAGGGCCAACACTTGCAGTGGATAGTAATAGCAATGCGACAATTAGTTTTTCGCATCCTTTACTCGATACGAATACTTTAATCACATGGTTAATTACTGTGGTGGACGATGAAGGGGGAGAATCAAGCACCGAATATTCTCATACTTTAAACAAAACCACAGAAGTAATTATTGCTAACGCGGGCAGTGATCTGAGTGTGATTGAACTGGAGAAGGTGACATTGGATGCCACCGATTCGCAAACTGTGACCGACACATATAAATGTTATTGGCAGCAAACAGCAGGTAGTGCGGTGCTTGATAACCAACAGCAATGTGTCACTTCTTTCATCGCACCAGCAACTGAAGCGGTGAACACCCATACTTTTGAAGTAACCGTAACTGACTACAAAGGGCGAACTGAAAAAGATAGTGTTGATATTGTGGTTAACTCTAAGCCTCTGGGGCTGATCAATGATACTGGGATGACCAAGTGCTATAACAATACCCAAGAAATAGCCTGCACAAGTCCTGACTTTCCGCGCCAAGATGCTTATGTAGGCCGCGATAGTGGGGTTGGTACACACATTGAAAAAGTCGGTAAAGGTGAACAAGCTTTTGATTTTACAAAACTTAACCAGTTTGCCGATGAGTTATTAGATAATGCGTCTGATTTCAGCTGTATTCGCGATAATGTTACAGGGTTGATTTGGGAAGTAAAAAGCCCTAACACAAATGTGTTACCTAACACGCAACTGCGCGAAGGGCAAAATCATTATACTTGGTACTTAACCAATGAAGGAGAGGTGCAATCAGGCAGTAGTCTTGGTACGCCAAACAGCACCTGTCCGAGTAATAGTAACTGTAATTTGCAAGTGTACGTTAATGAAGTAAATGCTCTTGATTACTGTGGCGGTACTAACTGGCGCGTGCCTACTTACACAGAGCTATTAACGTTACTTAACTATGGAAAGCATGGACAATCAATATTGCTTGATGAGAACTATTTCCCTAATACTCCAAATAGCAACTTACTTGCGGATGGGCTCATTTATTGGACATCGCAAACTGCCGTTGATGGTACAAGCTTATCGCAAGCGTATGTGTTTGATATGAGTGATGGTAATGATCTAGCTTATCCTAAAAGTAATACAGCCTTTGTCCGTCTAGTTAGAACCGCAGGAGCATCGCAATGAAACATCAATTAATAGCGGGGTTATTATTTTTGAGTCCTATGGCCGTGACGGGGCAAACGTGCTACGAAAGCATAGCCGATACGACGCCTACCACGCGGTTTACACAACACACTGATGGCACCGTGAGCGATAGCGTTACCGGACTTATGTGGCAAACTTGTAGCTATGGACAAAGCTATGATGTTACAACTGATAGTTGTTTAAACAGTGTTGTGAAAGTTAATTGGCAAGAAGCATTAAGAGCGGCGGTAAATGATCGCACTGGCGCTTATAAAGATTGGCAAGTACCTAATAATAAGGAGCTTGCCAGTATTTTAGAGCACAGCTGCGTGACACCGAGTATTAATGAAGAAGTGTTCTTGGGCAGTTTAAGTGAAAACTATTGGACCAGTACTTCGGCTATAGCAGATAAAACAGCGGCTTGGGTATATACCTTTGACAGAGGACTAAACAGCTTGCACGATAAAGAAGCATTCATTTATTTGCGTTTAGTCCGTTATGAAAAGTAATTTTGTTTAAGCTAAATACTGCTGAAACACTTCTAACCGCGCTTGTTCTAGCGCGGTTTTTATTTGCGCGCCTTTTATCCCTTGAGCAATAAATTGTTGTGGATTGATTGCCCTAGCTTCCTTGGTTGCTGTCAATAACTGTTGTTGATTGGCAAGAGGTGCAGCTTGGTTAATTGTAATGGCGCTGAGCACGGCATCAAACCGCTCTGGACGACGCCACAAATCGAGTTGATTACAACAAGCAAGTAGTTGCTCTGCAGTCATTGTAGAGCTTGTTAAGGTTGCTTGATGAGCATTGAGTTGTAATGCCAAGTCGCGTACATCATTAGGAAGGCGAATAGTTTGACCCATGGCTTTGATGTCATCGGCGGTTAACGAGCTGGTGGCTTGTGCGAACAATAATGCCTGATCTGTGATATGGTGATTTTGGGCATAGGCGTAACGAATTGTTAGTTGTTGATATAACTCGTCGTTCCAGTTATTAGCCAAAGCTGGGCTGATCGCACTGAGAGCCCCCAGCTGCGCTAAAATATTTAAAAACTCTGCAAATGCTCCATCAGCGAGTGACTTTTCACACTCTAACCAAATACGTTCTGCGGTGAGTGTCTTAAGCTCGCCACGGTTGATCATTTGCGTTAATAATTGTTGAGTTTCATCGGCTATAATAAAGCCTAAATAATGATAGCGGGCGGCAAATCGCGCAACACGTAAGATACGCAGCGGATCTTCACTAAAAGCGTCTGATACATGGCGTAGAATACGCTTGTCTAAATCTTGCTTACCCCCGTAGGGATCGATCAAACTACCATCGTCGGCTTTAGCGATGGCATTGACCGTTAAATCGCGGCGGCGTAAGTCTTCTTCGAGCGTGACATCTGCTGAGAACTCACAGACAAAGCCTGTATAACCCTGTCCTTGTTTGCGTTCAGTGCGGGCGAGGGCGTACTCTTCTTTGCTTTTGGGGTGCAGAAATACCGGAAAGTCTTTACCAACTTGTTGATAGCCTTGCTTTAGCATTTGTTCGGGTGTTGCACCAACCACTACGTAGTCACGCTCTTTTATTACTCGTCCAAGCAATTCATCACGAACCGCGCCACCAACCAAATAAACTTGCATAACTCACCCTGAATATTAACTGTGCAAACTATTTTACGTTATTTAACTAATAAAACGCTAACAAGGTTTTCACTTGCGCTGTTTTTTTGCCATTATAGGCGGTGATTTAATCAGTAAGGAAATTTAGGGTGTATTTAAGCTACTTCGGCTTGTCGGAAAAACCATTTTCAATCGCGCCAAACCCACAGTATTTATTTTTAAGTGAGCGTCATAAAGAAGCTTTGGCACACCTAACTTATGGATTGGGTGAAGCGGGCGGCTTTGTATTGCTTACAGGTGAAGTAGGCACAGGGAAAACAACGCTTACTCGCAGCTTGCAAGAACAATTGCCAGAAAATACTCAAGTGGCTTTGATCCATAATCCAGCTTTGTCACAGCTGGAGTTGCTAGCGAGTATTTGCGATGAATTTAACATCGCTTATGATGAGCAAAACGCCACTTTAAAAACGTTAACGGATGCTATAAAAAAGCACCTAGAAGCGAATCACCAAGCCGGTGGCCATACTATTTTAATTATTGACGAAGCCCAGTTACTGGCTCCCGATGTGCTAGAACAGCTGCGGCTATTAACTAACATTGAAACTAATCATAAAAAGTTGCTACAAATCGTGTTAGTGGGTCAGCCTGAATTGCAAGCCTTACTGAAACGCAATGAGTTACGTCAGCTCGCGCAGCGGATCACCGCGCGTTATCATTTATTGCCGTTGACTGAAGGGCAAACCTTTGCCTACGTTAAACACCGTTTATATGTTGCAGGGTGTGATCGCGGATTGTTTTCTAATGATGCGTTAAAAACAATTCATTTAGTTACGGCAGGTATACCACGTTTAGTTAATTTATTATGTGAACGCTGTTTAATGGGCGCTTTTTCTCAGCAGCTAACTATGATTGATAGTGATATAGTGATGCGCTCAGCACAAGAAGCATTACCGCCAAGTGCGTTAAGCGCGGTTAGCATAAAGCCGCAGTCGTCGTTTAACTGGCTTTATCCGTTGGCTTTTTTAGCCGTGCTCTCGATGGGTATTGGTTTGTCGTTTATTCTTTAATTAATGGTCGTATATGTCGTACTTATTAGATGCCTTAAAACAATCAGAACAGCATGACGAAGCGTCAGCACATGACAGAAATGCTGAGCAGTTAAAACAGCAACAAGAGTTACAACGTTATCGTTTTATTGCTATTTCACTTGGTTTGTTGGTTGCTTTTTTACTGACCTTGATGGCGGGGTTTTCAATTGGTAAATGGCTGCAAACAAATCATTTAACTACGCCAGAGCAAGTAACCAGCTCTGTTGAGCCGCAATCTGCGCTGCCTGCGGATGAACAAGCCGCTACACCAGCTAAAGAGGAGCTTGAGCAAGTAGCACAAGTCGCAGCTAATCCAACACAAACTAATCCAGCGCCAGTGGCCAGCACACAGCCTGTACCGCAGCAGCAGTTTGTTCAGCCGCAGCAATATCAACAAGCAGCAGGGCAATATCAGTGGGTGCAAGTGCCAGTAAATAATATGCCTACGTATCCACAAGGTCAGCCTATGTTAGTGCAAACGCCTAATGGCTATCAGCAAGTATATGCAGCGCCGCCGCAATACAATCCGAATACCATGCAAATGCAGCCGACTATTAATAATAGTGCTAGCAATATCGACATGAGTAAATACAAGGTATTAGGTAAACCAATAGGGGAGCCTGCTCGCGAGCAAGCAAAACCTGCGGCAAATGATGAAGAATTAGAAACCGTACCAACAGCATTAAAAGATGCCTTTGCTCGTGCCATTGAAGACACTCAAGATACTAGGCCGCACCAAATCACTCAAGGCACTAAAAACTCATCTTACGCTGAGCCAATTGAGTTGTTGCCGGATGCGTTACTTGCCATAATCCCAGATATTAAATACCAAGCTCATATTTATTCATCGTCGCCAGATAAACGTTGGGTGAAGCTCAATAACCGCGAGCTATATGAAGGTGATAGTATTGGTGAATTAAGAGTGTTGGAGATCACCCCAGAGCAAACTGTACTTAGTTTTGATGATTACGAATTTAGTTTAAAAGCGCTGCAAGATTGGCCGCAGTAGCTAAAACTGATAGCTGAGAGCCACTTTTATGGTACGACCAAAAATAGGTCGGCCATAAAATAATGGTTCTTGGTGGCTTAAGTCATCCCTTGGATTCCCTTCAGTTAAACCTAGTGTATTGGTTAGGTTTTTCACTTCAAGTTGTGCACTGAGTTGCTGTGTCAGCACGTATTCTGCAAAAAAGTCCCAAGTTTGATAAGCCGGCAATGCAAATTGATTGGCAATATCAGAATAGCGTTCTCCTACATAAGACCAAGTAATAGCAACGGTGATAGGGCCTGCTTGATACTGTGGAGTTACACGTAGTTGTAACTCTGGGGTACGAGTTATTTGATTACCATTAAACTCACTTTGTGGTAATTGTGCCGGAATGCCATAAAACCCCGCATCTTGCCAGACACCTATCGCACTAAACTGCCAAGCTTGATCAAAAAAGTAGTTATATTCGAACTCTAATCCTTGGGTTTGGGTATTAATTAACACCGCTTGTTGGGTGCTCGCTGCACCGCGATATACGGTAAAGGGCAGGGGATCAAAGTTGGTATCAAATACAGTGCCACTAAACTGCCAATCTAGTGCTTGATAACGCAAACCGATTTCACTCAAGGTTAAGCTTATTGGCTGGCCAAAGTTTTGCTGCGCGCGTTGCTCATCGTTTTTAGCCCAGCCACGAGCGTTGCCATAATTAATCAGCCGCGGCATTTCAAAGGCATCTGCATAACGGGTAAACACCGCTAGTTGCTCACTAAGTTGGTAGTTGGCGCCAATACTGAGTGCATTTTCACTAAATGAATCAGTTATTGAACTTGCAGGCGTGTAATGTGAGTAATAGTTTTTTGCATTGTTTGTAGTTGATAGCAGCCCTTGTTGGCTGCGACTACTTAACGTGAGCTGCTCATTACGCAGGGCGAAATCAAACCTTAAATTATCGGTTACTTGCCAGTCTAAGCTGGCATAAACTGAATGCGATCGCGATTGTCCTTGGCCTGTTAAATACACCGGTCCTGCGTATGATAAAAAGCCCTGTTCAGTGAAATTAGCGACAACGTTATCTTGCTGATCCACCAGCACAATATCAAGCCGTTCAGGTTGGTGTTTAACATCGGTAAGTAATTGTCCAAGCCATTGATCTAACGGCAGGGAGCTAAAATCACTGTGTGCGTAAATATGCCCTAAGCTGATTGACCACCGCTCTTTTAGGTAGTTAACACTGAGATGATTTATAAACTGTTGTTGCTGATAGCGAGAGTACAACGGGTAGCTTGAAGTGATCAGCCCATTGCCATTGAGTAGGCTAGGGTCGTTAATTAACGTTTTATCTGTACTGCGTTGGTACTTAGCTTGTAACTCTTCTGGCAATGCGACATTTGAAAAATGATTTTTAAATTTTGTTATATCATCAAATTGTAAGCGGCTATTGGCATCAATGATGCTCTCGTTGCCTAGGTTCATTAACGTATAAAGGCGATTACTCAAATTCGCGTAGCGGGCAATATTATTAAGTTGTAATTGTTCTGACAACCCCCCTTTAAATTGTATTGTGTAGCTGTTCATTAAGCTCTGCTGAGCATCTTCTAAATCGTGCTGGCGTGTGCCTTCTGGGGTGTGAAAATTTAATAACTTTAGATCATCGCTAAGTAACGTGCCAAAGTCATAGGGTAGGCTCTTCAGCTGCTTGATAGTACCTTGATTTTGCATCACTATTGGGGCATAAAAGCTGGTTTTATCGTTTAAATGTTTATAGCTAAAATCCAGTTCAAGCTCATCAGTTAACCAACTTAGTCGGGCGCTGAATTGGCCGCCTAAGTCACTGTTAAAGCCAGGTTCTCGAATGCCATTTGAGCTTCTATAAAAGCCCCCTAAGGTATAAAATAGCTGATCATTAATGGGGCCACTAAAGACGCCATCAAGGCGTGTGTAGTTATAATTTACCGCTTGGCTAAGTTTTACTAAGTTAAATGGTGTCTCTGAGCCGCGACGGCCAATATAGTTCACCATAGCTGCGGGGCCATTGAGGGTGAATATACCACTACTACCGCCTCTTACCGCTTCAATGGTTTGGTGGGTTAAATCGGGGCGTAAAAAAAAGTCACTCCAAACACCGTCGTAGGTTATTGGTAGTCCATCTTCCATTAAACTAATAAAACGAAACCCTTCACCGCCTCTAAGACCACGTGGCGATACATTGTTGTTGGTTTCACCACCGGAATCTTCTACCCAAAAGCCCGTGACATTTTTAAGAATTTCAGCGGTGGAGTATGGAGTATGTTGTTCCAGTTGCTGTGTTGACAATTGGGTAACTGAAATGGAGGAGTTTAAAATATTTCGGGTTTTACCGCTAACGCCAGTGACTATGATGCGCTCAAAATCTTGCTGTTTGTTAGCTGCTATTGGAGTTACAAAGATACGCTGTTGACTGGGGTCTAAGCTAAATTGATATTGGCTATTGGCAAAGGTTTTAGCCAGTAATTGCTCAAGCGTAAAGCGTCCTTGTAATGGAGGAATAAGTGTTTGCTCTGCTAATTCAGCGGCGCTGAGTTGCCAGCCACTTTGCGCGGCAACATCGAGAATACGCTGCTGCAAGGTAGCCTCAGGTAAATTAAAGTGATAGTTGTCGGTAGCATGTACATAGCTACTAAATAATATTAACCAAGGTAATTGCTTGGTTAATAAGCTTAATAACATGGTTTGATTCAATATTTTTATTATTGTCCAAACTTTGTACCATTTTTAGCTCGCGTATACCATGCCACTTTTAGCTAACTTACTATTTAACCTGAACTCTGGATAATAAATCTATCTCCTGCGGCTACTTTCAACGCTAACTGCGTTGAATTTACTTGCAATAGGCTAGCTATTGACGCGTAAATTCGCCTTGTTATCGCTAAAAGTCTCCGGTTGGAGACTAATAAATATATTTGTGATTTAATATCAATACATTAGTACATCTCTTAACCAGAGTTCAGGTTATTTAGTTAACTGTTAACGTATATTCTTTACCTTGTTGAGTCACAGTAATTGGGTAAATTTTATCAAGGCTATGCAGCCAGGAGTCTATTTCAGAAGTGTACAAACTACCATTGTAGGTATATTGACTAAGCTGCTGACTACGAAGAGTTATTTTTATTTCACTATAACGAGCAACATCATTGAGTACATCCCCTAAGCGGGCATTTTGATACACTAACCGACCTTGCTGCCAATCCATAATAAGGTTTTCTCCTTGTGCTTTGCTGCGGGTAATAGTGCCGGATTGAGTTACTTGCGCGGCTTGTCCTTGGCTTAACTTTATAACCTGTTGCTGCGCGAGCGATACTATGCCCTCAAGTACATCAACGCGAATAGAATCAGGGTTTGCACGCACATTAAACACCGTGCCTAATGCTTCTACTTGGCTTTGCTGGTGGCGCACAATAAAGGGCCGTTGCTTGTCTTTGGCGACTGAAAATAGTGCCTCTCCTTGATACAAGGTTAATTCTCGCGAACTATTGCTATAACGCACCGCTAATTGACTATTTGCCCCTAAATCTACTCGGCTGTTATCGGCTAGGGTGATAGTACGATGTTCGTTAATTGTGGTGCGAAAAAACTGATTCTGAACGTTGCTCATTGCAGCGCTGTTATTGGCGACCGTAACCGCTTTATTACTGGGTTGTTCAACATTAATGAACACGGTAAAACTTAATAAGAAAAACGCCGCAGCAAGTGCAAAGTAGCCGAGTCGAGAGCGTTTTTCAGCACGTTTATTGATATCGTTTGTTGCTGGTAATTGGCCAAGTTGCTGCGCTACGTAATCGCTATCTAATTGTGTGGAGACTTGCCATAGTTGCTGCATTTTTTGAAAAATCTCACGATGCAAATCGCCTTGCGTTAGCCAATCTTGCAACTCAATGGGGTAGTGTTGACTGTTGCTTACGGATAACTTTTGTTCTTCTAATAACAGCAACCAGTCAGCGGCTTGCTCTTCAATAATCGCTAAATCGTCAGGGGATGTGTTCATGCTAATATCCTTAAAACTCATGATCAAAGCTCATGTTGTAACTGTTGATAGCAATGACGAACTGCACGTAATACATATTTTCGTACCATACTGGGAGATATTTGTAAGGTCAAAGCGATTTCTTCATAACTTTGACCACGAATTTTATACAGTAAAAAAGCCAGTCTGCATTTGTCTGGTAAACTTGCGAGTGATTTTTCCATTTCTTTAAGTAATTCTTGGTTATGATGATTTTTCTCAGGATTGGCACTGTCGCCAGGCTGTGGCATTTGTTCGTTATCGTGAGTGTGATCTGCAAATGGACTGCGGGCTTTTCTACGTAGTTTATCAATAGTTAAGTTGGTCGCTATTTTATATAAATAAGCCGCAATATAATTACTCACTTGAGTATCTTCTAAACCCAATAGCTTTACGAATGCCTCTTGCGCTATGTCTTCAGCTTCGCGCTGATCCAGCCCTTTGGCCATGATATGACGCACCAACTTTTGCTGTTGTTGTAAAAACAACTGTTCAACCTGCTTACGGCGCTCAACTTGTTTTCCATCATTCTTTTTATTTTTCCAAAGAGGTAACAAACCACTCATTATAAATCCTTGCTGAATTTAATTCCTTTTACCTAAACGAACTAAAGAGCTTGTTTGAGAATACGCTATTAAAAAAAAGCCCTAAATACGTATTTAGTATTAGGGCGTGTTGACCTTTCAGGATTAAAATTTGTTCAACCTAGGTGCGATTTAATCGCGGCGCGAGGTTTGTAACCTAGTGGGCTAAGTAAAAACCGAGTAACAAAGAATTAATCGCCCCTAGGCAGAACCCTTCGGGCAGTGCATGTTTGGCATTTATGCTGCGTTATCGCCTATTTATGGGGAACAACCACACTACATAGGCTCTGCCTTGCCTAAAAACCAAACATACTGCTGCAAATTCAACCTCGAAAGATAAACACGCCCTAGAACTTTGGGCGGTTTTAGTTTACGGCAATTTCATCAATGTAAAGCGGCAGCTTAGGGATTTGTGGGTCATCAGATTGCTTACTATTTATCGCAATGACTTTTAAGTAACGCACTTTCACTTTAGTAAATGACAAGGCAGAGACAGGCCCTTGCGGGTTAGTGTCTTCGGCTAAGCTCTGCCAAGTGTGTTGATCATTTGAGCCCAGAACCTGAATTTTTACGGGTGGATGAAGCTGGCGATGGCGTCCACTGTTGTAACCCAGTTTAACTTGGGTCACCAACGTGGGCTCTGCCAAGTCGATTATCGCCTCTAAATCAGTGTCGTAAAAAATCGCATAATCGTCACTGCTGTAAAATTGGTCATAGGCAAACTGGCCATCTTGTAATTTGGCGGAAGAGCTTTCAGCCGCCGGGTGACTGAGAGTGATTTTTTTAGTTAGCGCTAAGTGCGGGCTAAGAGTGAGGCGCGCATCGCCAACTAATTGACCAATTGCCGCTGCATAGCTTTTAGCGCGCAGTTGTGTCTCTTTTGTTATCAATATTGGCTTGTTATAGCGTATTGATGCGAGAGTCGGCTCTGTGCCATCTAAGGTGTAATAAATGGGTATATCGGCAATCTCTGTGGTGACTGCTGCATGTAAACCAGTATCATCAATGGTGCTGCTTATAGTCGGTTTATAGGCGCTATTCGCAGTGTTGATATGCATTTGCTGATAACGCTTAAATAATTTTGGCAAGCGGTTTTGGCTATAGTCAGGCCAGGACTTATTGTCTTTACTAGACCAGAGGGTTTCGGCCAGCGCACTTAAACGAGGAAACAGCATATACTCGGCGTGACGAGGGGTTTTAATGTACTCAGTCCATAAAGCGCCTTGTGCGCCAATAATGTAAGCTTGTTGCTCAGCGTTTAAATCATTCGGTTGAGGGTCATACTGATAGACATCTTGCAACCCTGTTAAGCCATGAATCGCTTTAGGTTCGTCGAGATTGCGTGATTGATAGGCATCAAAATAAATATATTGATACGGACTCATGATCACTTGATGGCCCATTTTTGCAGCTTGAATACCCCCTTCAGTGCCACGCCATGACATGATCAAGGCATCATCTGCAACACCGCCCTCAAGAATTTCATCCCAGCCGATTACTTTTTTATCAAGCGCTTGCACTATTTTCGCGACCCGTTTAATAAAGTAGCTTTGTACTTGCTCGGGGGTTTTAAGGTTATGCTGCTGCATTAACTTTTTCACCTCAGCACTTGCCAGCCACTGCTTTTTAATCACTTCATCGCCGCCGATATGAATATATTGGCTCGGGAATAGCTCAGCTACCTCTTGATAAACCACCGCGAGAAACTCAAAAACATCTTCTCGCGGGCATAGCACATCTTCAAAAATACCAAATTGGGCTTGTACATTAACGGGTTGTTGGTGACATGAAAGTTCAGGGTAAGCGGCAAGAATAGCGGTGCTGTGGCCTGGAATATCAATCTCTGGAATGACTTCAATATGGCGCGCTTTGGCATATTCAAGCACTTCTTTAACTTGGGCTTTAGTATAAAAACCAGCTACTGCTTGGTTATCAAACAGTGGTTTATAATCATAAGTATGACCTACCACAGTATGCGGGCGAGTGGCACCGATAGTGGTAAGTTTTGGATAGGCATCTATAGCAATACGCCAGCCTTGATCGTCGGTTAAATGCCACTGAAAAACATTAAGTTTATGCATAGCTAGCCAGTCAATGTAACGTTTAATAAAGGCCACATCAAAGAAGTGTCGGCTCACATCTAAATGCATGCCGCGATAGCTAAAGCGTGGTTCATCGTCAATTTTAACTTGTGGAATAAGCCAGCTTTGGCGATTGATTGGCATTCGTGATTCTATTGCTGCGGGCAATAGCTGGCGTAGCGACTGCATCGCCCAAAATAGCCCTTGTGCAGTACTTGCTTTGACTTCAATAAATTCTTTTTCGACAATCAATTGGTAGCCTTCAGCGCTAACTGGTTGCTCAACAAGCTTAAAGAACACGCTATTTTTAACGGTGTTATTCGCTTGCGTTACGGGTAATTGGTAGCCTGTTGGTGGGCGCAGAAAATCAGCAAACTGCTGCGCGACCGCTTTGGCTTCATTGTGGTTATAATGAATTTCAGTATCGTAAGACAAAGCAAAATGGCCTTGGCTATAGTGGCTGCTGGTTGGTTTTGGGGTTATTTTTGCAACAGCAAAGTAGGGAGTAATAAGTAATAGCAGTGAGAGTAGGCTGCTTTGTAGGTATATACCAAAATAGCGTTGAGGCATTGTAACTTCCTGAGAAAAGCCCGCAATTGCGGGCTTGGTTAAACTAATCAGCACTGGGCATAGCGCAAATTAGCAAGGGGACTTTAAAAATTAAGGGTTAAAGATGCGCTGATCGTGCGCCCCAAAATGGGTCTGGCGTAGTAATAATCGTAGCCTGCTTGAACATCGTTAATTGCTCGCGGATTCCCCTCAGTTAAACCAAGCTCATCACTGAGATTAGTGGCTTTAACATGTAAGGCAACGCTGTCATTGAAGCGATAATTGATACCCATATCAACGGTGGTGTAAGCGGGTAGTTCAAATTTATTTTCGCCATCAGAGTAGCGCTCACCTAAATGATGCACAGTTAAATACACATCGCCATCGTCAAAATAGTAAGTGGGAGTAAGGCGTAATTGCACTTTTGGCGTGCGTTTAACTTGCTTGCCGTTCCAGTGTGAGAACACACCGGTAAAACCTTCCATTTTCGGGTCTTGTACCACACCGGTTAATTCAAGTTGTAATGAATCAAGTGCTTGCCAAACGGTCTCAAATTCGACCCCGTCGGTGATAGTGTCAATGGTTTGGTTGGCGACTTCACCATTACTGCCAGTAAAATTACGCTCTACTAAGTCGTTAAATTTAGTTCGAAACAAGGTGACCGACGCGCCTAAGGTATCGCCAGAATAACGGGCGCCGAGTTCGCTAAAAGTTAGGTTTACACTGTCATTAAAATCGGCATCAATTCCGGCATGAATGTTTTGCCCGTAACTCATTAAACGCGGCATTTCGAATGCGTCTGCGTAGCGACCAAACATGGAAACATCGTCACTGAAGGTGTAATTAAAGCCCACTGTCCAAGCGGTTTCTGTTTCATCACGTTTTTTTGATAAGTATTTTGTTGAGGTGGTATCAACGTAGTTATTCGCTAGGTTGTTATCTACATCATTGCCATTGGCATCAAACGCGCCATCAACAGGTTTTGCAAACTCAGTGCCAGATGCTGTGCTATCAAGCTCTAGCCATTCAACGCGAATACCGCCATCCAGTCGTAAGTTGTCAGTTGCTTGATATTGCTCATTAATAAATAATGAATTTGAGGTGCTAGTACCAAATGCTGTCGCTTGCCCCCAGCCCGGTGCATAGCCGGTTGAACCGTTGTCGGTGAGCTGACCAACCACTTGTTGGTTATCATCTACGGCAACAATATCGAGTAAGCGCGCGTTATCTTTAACTTCGGTTAAAAATTGCGATTCCCATTTATCAACAGGTAATGAATCAGCATCGACATAAGCAAATAACCAACCCATAGTGAAAGTATGTTTATCGCCTTCGTAGGTAAAATTAAGCTTATTAACGAATTGCTCGGCATCGTAGCGAGAATACAGCGGATAGCTGGTAGTGACTAAGCCATTATCATTTAAATTACTTACATCATTGAGCATTTCGCCGCTATTTACATAACGATACTGCGCCGCTACAGCGCCATCATCAGCAAACTGGTCAAGCATTGCCAGTACATCTTGTTGGCCAAGCCGGTCATTGGCATTAACTAAAGTTGAGTTGTCAAAGTTAAGCAAAATATACATGTCGTTTTCAAACTTTGAGTAACGCCCCGCGGTATTAAGTAACCAGCGATCATTTAGTTCCCAATCAAGGTTGTAGCTTAAGGTACTAAATTTAGTGTGTTGGCCGTCTTTAAGGTCGCGCGTTTGGTAACTGCCATCTTCTTGTAAATAGTTAAGTAAGCGCTGACCATTACCAATTAACGTACCATGTTGCGGATCAACCCCCGGAATGCCTTTTGGATTGTTTTGATCTTGCAATGGAATTGGCACAAAGAAGGTGGTGTGATCGTTTAAGTGCTTAGCAGATAAAGTGAGTTGCCCTTTATCAAACTCGCGTACTAAATTGAGCCTAAGCTGACCACCGTGATCGGCTGTAAATTCGGTGTCTCTTACTCCGTCTGAACGGCGGTAAAAACCACCTACCGACATTTTCCAATTATCACTAATTGGTGTGCCGTAAAAAAATTCGCTGCGGTACATACCATAATCGGCAGTTGTGAGCTTTATAGTGGCTTCTTCAACGTCATCAGGTTTGCGAGTAATAAAGTTAACCAGTGCCGCAGGGCCGTTAGTGGTCAGTAAACCTGATGTGCCACCGCGTACGGCTTCCATATGTTCGATAGTAATATCTTGGCGTTGATAAAAATCTACCCACACGCCATCGTACACCACAGGTAAGCCGTCTTCTTCAACGCCAATATAACGAAACCCTTCGCCGCCTCTAAGGCCGCGCGGCGCTACATTGTTATTGGTTTCACCACCTGAGTCTTCAACCCAAAAACCCGGCACGGCTTCAAGTAAATCAGCAGTACCAAGCGGGGCTTCTCGAGCTAGTTGCTCTGCATCTAAGGTGGTGATTGAGACTGATGATTCTAATTTTGTTTGTCCGCGGCCACCACTGCCTGTAACGACTATGCGCTCAAGATCGAGTAGTTTTTTCTGTTTAGCATTTTGTTCAGCGCTCTGTTGAGAGTTTTGCTCAGCACTTTGTTCTACTGCAACGGTATTAATACTGAATAATGCACTGCTTACTGCCAACGCAATGAGGTGTTTATTATAAGTTCTGTTGTTGTTCATCGTATTCCCTTCGTTGTTGTTATGGATTATTGGCTTTGTAAATCTATAAACGAACGAAGGGTGATATTTGGGAATAGTTTTTTATAAAAACTCTTTACGGTAAGATTGAATGTTTAAAAAATTTAATTAAATCAATATTAAAATCTGCAGGTTTTACCGCCGCTTCTAAACTATCTTGCGTGCGATTATGCGCTAAATCAATATCAGCTACCTCAGTGTAACGGGCGTGTTTTGCGTTATAAAAGGTTTTTACAACGGGTTTGAGTGGGCTGCTAGGGTTACTTTTACTCACTAAGCCGACCTTTTGACTGGAGAGCTTAACTAACGTTCCTACCGGATGGATACCAATGCATTGAATAAACTTAGTTAATAACTCGCCATCAAAACTATCGGGACATCCGTCTTTGAGTATTTTAAAGGCTTTTATTGGTTCCATACCTGCTTTATAAACACGTTCTGCAGTAAGTGCGTCATACACATCAACAATGGAAGCCATACGAACATATTGGCTAATCTCACTTGCTTGTTTGCCAAATGGATAACCTGTGCCGTCTAATCGCTCATGATGATAGCCTGCGATATCGACGGCAATACCTTTGAGACCTGATTGTTCTAAAATTTGTTTACTAAACAGTGCATGATCTTGAATGATTTTATATTCATCTTCGGTGAGCTTGCCTGGCTTATTAAGAATGTTGTCAGGGATTTGAATTTTACCAATATCATGTAATAGCGCGCCGGTGGCAAGTTCTTCGATCAACGCTTTGTCAAAGCCTAAGTGTTTGGCAAAAATACTGATCAGAATAGATACATTAATTGAGTGCTCAAGCAAATAGGTGTCTTTTTCGCGCATTCGGGTTATGCAGGCTAGGGCGTCTTGATTGCGAAATACAGAATCAATAAAGCCACTGGCAAGCTCTTTAAATGGTGCAATATCTATACTGTTACCTGATTTTATCTCGGTAAATGCCTTACTCTGTAATTGCTTAGCTTCGGTGTAGAGTTTTAAAGCTTTATCCATTTCTTGCTCAACACTGTGTGTTGTTTGCCATGGATCACGTGGTTTTATTGGTTCAACTTTTACATCATCAGTGGTAACCGGTGCACTTTGTGAAATGATGGTTTTATCAGGATCAATTTCTATTTCTAGAATACCGGCTTTGATTAGTTGCTGCACGCCAATTGGTGTTTTGACCCAACCTTGCTTTTTAATTTTTATTTTACCCGTTTGTTTCGTTACGCTGTGTACAAACATACCAGGCACAAGTTGATTGATTGGGATTATTTTCAATGTATCTACTTCAATAAAAAATTACAGAGTTATAAAACTAGCAAATTTTTTGATAGATAAGTAGCAAAAAGGGCGCTAAATAGCGCCCTTTTGTTGTTTAAGACTCTTTATTCGTCGTCTTCAACGAGTGTCATTAGTGATGTGTTACCACCAGATGCGGTGGTATCGATACTAATCGTCTTTTCTGTTACTAGACGCTTAATTAAGGTGTCGTAGTACTCAGAACTGATCACTGGCAAGATAGCGCCTTTACGTTGTGCTAGCTGTTGGCTGAAGTAGCCTAAGCGAGAAGAACGAGCGGCAACCACGGCTCCTGCTAAATGAGGGTGCGCCAAAATAGCTTGTAACTGATTTGGTTTAGCTACTTGGAATACACCTTCAGCAATACCCGTTGAGATAAATTTATCTTTAAACGCGACAGCTTCGTCATAGAACAACTCTGATGCTACAGTGATCACGGTATTACCCGCAGCAAGTGCGGTGATGATCGAAATAGCCCAGAAGTTAAACGAGGTGCTCTTATCGGCGTAACATACCACACAACCACGCGCTTCAAGGTGTAGAGTGTTTGATTCACCCGTAGGCCCCGGCAGCGTAGTAAATTTACGCATGTGTTTTTCAAGACGGTTAAGCTGTGCGCGTGCATCAGCAAGCGTTAACGCTAAATCGTCAGCTAGCTCATCGATAATATCAACCGTAGCTACTTTAGCAAGCAACTGACGTACTGCAGACACACGGTCATTCAGTGGTGTTGCACGCCAGATCTTTTCGTCGCGCATTGAGTTAGTCATTAACTTTTCAACTTGCTCGGCAGCACCTGAATAGTGGTGAGTGTCGAGTTCGTCTGGGGTTAAGTTAGTCATTTGCACGTTTTCTGGCGATGCTTTTTCTTTAACTAAACGAGTTAAATAATTAGGGCCACCGGCTTTAGGACCTGTGCCTGATAGGCCACGGCCACCAAATGGTTGCACACCAACGATTGCACCAATCATATTGCGGTTAACGTAGACGTTACCAGCACGAGACATTTTCGCTAGGTATTCACAACGCTCTTCGATGCGAGAGTGGATACCCATAGTTAAACCAAAGCCAGTATTGTTAACTTGGTCAATTACGCTATCAAGTTCTGAGCCTTTAAAACGAATAATGTGTACGCATGGGCCAAATACTTCGCGCTTAAGCACTGACAAGTCTTTGATTTCATATAAGCGTGGCGCAAAGAAGTACGCACCATTTTCACTGTTATCAGGAATATCACACTCATAATGCAGCGTTGCGTTGCCTTTTAAGTACTCAACGTGTTCGTTTAAGTTCTTCAGGGCTTTTTCATCGATCACCGGACCAATATCAGTAGATAGTAATGATGGATCGCCAACGTGTAACTCTTTTAGCGCGCCTTTGATCATATCAATCACGCCATCAGCAATGTCTTCTTGTAAAAATAATACGCGAAGCGCAGAACAACGTTGACCGGCACTTTGGAAACCTGAACTAATTACGTCGTCAACAACTTGCTCAGGGAGCGCAGTTGAATCGACGATCATACAGTTTTGACCACCGGTTTCGGCGATCAATGGTACTTGGATATCGTTACGAGCAGCTAAAGTTTGTGAAATTAATGTGCCCGTTTCTGTTGAACCGGTGAACATCACAGCTTGAATACGCTCATCAGGAACGATGGTTTTACCCACTTCACTACCACGAGCGATAACAGGCTGTACCACATGTTCAGGCAAACCTACTGATAACATTAGCTCAATAGTGCGAAGTGCAATATAGCTGGTTTGCTCGGCAGGTTTAGCGATAACCGTATTACCGGTGACGATTGCAGCAGCCACTTGACCTAAGAAGATAGCTAGTGGGAAGTTCCACGGGCTGATACATAAGATCACACCACGGGCTTCAAAGCGCTCATCTTCACTTAGTTCTTCGGCACGAGCTGCGTAGTAACGACAAAAATCAACGGCTTCACGTACTTCGTCAATACCGTCTTGGGCTACTTTACCAGCTTCTTTGATACAGATTGCGACAAGCTCATCGTGATGACGCTCTAAAATGTCAGCAATGCGGCGAAGTAAGTTAGCACGTTCTTTCACTGGCGTTTGTGACCAAGACTCAAAAGCTGCTTCAGCATTTGCTAATAGCGCTAGCATGTCGTCACTGTTTTGTAATTTAACATGGCCGATGATTTCTTTATGGTTTGCAGGGTTTTTTACTGCAATTGAACCTTCAGGAACATCGTTTTCGCTAATGCGATGCTCAGCAAACCAGTTATCAAGGTTTTCCTTAAACGGCGTTATAGCATTGATATCAGTTAAATCCATACCTTTTGAATTAGCACGTTCTGCGCCGTATAGATCAATAGGCATCTTGATTTGGGTATTGTACTTATTACGTAAGCCTTGCAGTGTTTCTACCGGATCAGGTAATAATGATTCTACCGGCTTAGTGGTATCAACAATCGCATTTACAAACGATGAGTTTGCACCGTTCTCAAGTAAACGACGCACTAAGTATGCAAGTAAGTCTTCGTGTTGGCCTACTGGTGCATATACACGGCACTGAATTTTTTCTTCAGTGACTATTTGGTCGAATAATGATTCACCCATACCGTGTAGACGTTGGAATTCAAACCCTTGATTGTCACCTTTTGCGACTTCTAAAATAGTGGCCGCAGTGTAAGCATTGTGCGTGGCAAATTGTGGGTATAGTACATCGCGCGCTTCAAGTAATTTGATTGCACACGCTTTGTAAGATACATCCGTTGTGGCTTTACGGGTAAATACTGGGTAGTGATCTAAGCCATCTTGTTGTGTGGTTTTGATTTCTGTATCCCAGTACGCACCTTTTACTAGGCGCACCATGAGTTTGCGATCAACACGGCTAGCAAGGTTAGTTAACCACTCAATAACGAAAATAGCACGTTTTTGATAGGCTTGAACGGCTAAACCAAAGCCATTCCAACCTGCTAGGTCATCATCGCTAAATACCGCTTCAATTACATCAAGTGAGATATCTAAACGGTCAGCTTCTTCGGCATCAACGGTAAAGCCGATGTCATAGCTTTTTGCAACTAATGCCAGCTCTTTTAGCTTAGGCACAATTTCAGCCATGACGCGTTCACGATGAGTGAATTCGTAACGCGGGTGAATAGCAGAGAGTTTAACTGAAATACCAGGGCTTTTAATTGGACCACGGCCATTAGCTGCTTTACCAATTGCATGAATCGCATTCATGTAGCTATTGAAGTAACGCTCGGCATCTTTCATGGTGCGAGCGCCTTCGCCTAGCATATCGTATGAATATACATAACCTTTTTGCTCTTTTTCAGCAGCGCGTTCAATCGCTTCGTCAATGGTGCGACCCATTACAAACTGTTTACCCATGATCTTCATAGCAAAGTTTACTGACTTACGAATTACCGGCTCACCTAAACGACCAATGGTCTTTTTCAAGACACCAAATTGCTGCTCTTTGGTTTTGTCTGTGTAGTTAACCATTTTACCGGTTACTAATAAGCCCCAAGATGAAGCATTTACAAATAAAGAGTCACTGCTACCTAAGTGAGAGCTCCAATCGCCTTTAGCAAGCTTATCGCGAATGAGGGTATCTTGAGTGGCTTTATCTGGCACACGTAGTAGGGCTTCAGCCAAACACATTAGTACCACACCTTCTTCACTAGAGAGTGAAAACTCATTGAGTAGTGCATCAACACCGCTTTGACCATCTTGATCACGACGAATGTTATGAACTATTTGACGCGCACGTTCCCATGCACGGCTACGGGCTTTAACGCCTACTTCGGCCAGTGGTAAAATATGATCAATTACGGCATTCTCATCAATGCGGTAAAAGTCACGGATTTTTTGTCGAATTGGACACGTTGTTGTCAAATCGCCGTTGAATAACATAAGTAACCTCTGATGTGTGGAGTCTTGTAGCTAAACTAAAGTAGCTACTCGATTATCATGTCTGTAATGCGTGCATTCTAATTAAAATCCAGCAGAATATGCTGGTTAAATTTGGCGTTTTACGATAATTTACAGGGCATACCTTAAACTTATCCGCATAAAATTCTGTTATGACAAGTTCCAATAGATTACGCCTGCTAGATCGCATTGATTTAGCAATTTTAGACGTTCTGCAAAAAAACGGCAGAATTTCTAATGTTAACCTCGCAAAGCAGGTTAATTTAAGCCCCAGCCCTTGTCTTGACCGAGTAAAACGACTTGAGCAAGAAGGCTATATTGAAGGCTACTTTGCTAAGCTTAGCGAAGCCAAGCTTAATCAGAGCTTAGTCGCGCACGTACAAGTGTCATTAGTGACTTCAAATACTGCTGTGTTTAAAGTATTCCGTGAACATATTTTAAGAATTAAACAAGTGGTTGAATGTGACATGGTCGCAGGTGGTTATGATTATTTATTAAAAATTCGTGTTTGCGACATGGACGAATATCGCCAAGTGTTAGGGGACTTAGTTGATATACCAGGAGTTGGTACACACCATACTTATATGGTGATAGAAAAGATAAAACAAGATACAGGCTTGAGGCTGGATACTTAAATTTAAACTCACAGCTACCAATGCGTAGGCGCGGGTTTACCCCGCGCATGATTAATTCACCACCGAGAAGACCGAGAAGAAATAAGAGATAGTGATGCTTTTAGTTGAGTTCCTCTGTGCAGCGCGCCTTCAGTGGTAAAATAGCTATTGTCGCCATAAATGACGACCTACAGGGGCGTGATTTACCCCGCGCACAAAAAAAGCACCAAAAGGTGCTTTTTGTGTATCACATATCGTGATTATTTATTACGCCCAGCCGTCGTAGCGTTTACGACGTGATAATACGATGGTCAAAATAATACCTAAGAACAAACCAATAAATGCAATCGCGCCACCATAAGTTAATAGTTGACGTTTTTCTTTAGCGCCTGCTTGTTGTTTTTGTGTACGCTCTGCGTCTAAGGTATTTTTTAATTTAGTAATTTGTTCCGACAACGCGGTATTTTGATCAGTTAATGTCTGGTTTTGCTCTTGTAGTTGCGGTAATTCAATTTGTGCTTGGCGCAGTTGCTCTTGCATAGATGTCATCTCAGCACTTAGAGTACGATACTGTTGATGAATACCTGCAGATTTAGTTACAAATTTAGCCTCAACCCAACCTTCACGTTCTTTGTCATCAAGCACTTTGATAAAGCCATTTTCTTCAGCTGATAATTGCGTCAACTTAGTGCCAGCATCAACAGAGCCAATAATACGGTAATTTTTACTCGCACCTGAATGCATAAATGTATATAGGTTATCGACTATATATGCGGTGTTTGCATCGCTAGCTGAATTAGTTTCTTCAGCGTGGCTTAAAAATGTGGCCGCTGCAAATAGCAAAGTTAATAAAGAATGTTTTAACATCAATCTACCCTGTTAATGTAACCGTCTGTGGGACAGCAATCGTATTATTCATAGTTAAGTCTTGAGATAGTATGGATTTAACGCGCCAATAGCAAGGTTGATATTGTAATCACTGCTACTGTTTATAGATTCAAATCAGCTAAAAAATTTGCAATGTCGGGCAGCTTTGTTTATTTTGAGCTCTCATTTATTTTAAAGGTAATCCTCAAGCCTAATGGATACTGAGATAGAACTGAAGTTTTTGGTGTCAGACGCCGTAATTCCACTGATCCCCGCATTAATAACTCAATTTGCAAAAACCGTTACCAACAAGCCTTCTCGTAGTTTGCAAAATGCGTACTTTGACACGCCAAGTCGTGAATTAAGAGCGCTTGATATTGGTTTTCGAACCCGTTGTGCGGATAACCAATGCGAGCAGACAATTAAGCTTGCAGGAGACGTTGTAGGGGGGTTACATCAACGACCTGAATATAATTTACCGCTTGAGAGTAGCCGACCAAATATAACCGCATTTGATGCTAGTATCTGGCCTCATGGTATGCAAGTGAGCGCGATTGCTGCGAATCTTTATCCTATTTTTAGTACAAACTTTATCCGTCGTACTTGGCTGATTGAAACAGAAAATGGTGCCAAAATTGAAGTTGTACAAGATAAAGGTGAAGTCTCAGCATCAGGTTTGATGGAACCTATCTGTGAACTAGAAATAGAACTTATAGAAGGCAGCCGCGATGAATTGTTTTCTTTAGCGGATAAACTGGTTAGCCAAAGTAATATTCGATTAGGTCTATACTCTAAGGCGGCTCGTGGCTATCGCTTAGCAGACAATAAACCGCTCAAGCCAAGTAAATCAATAGGCTTTGTTTCATTGCCTAAAAATGCGACGCAGGAGCAAGCGCTCATAGCTGCCATTGACTTTGGTATTCGTTTTGTACAAAAGCACGAGCAATGCTACTTTGACAAACCTAGTTTAAAAACCCTCAAACGTGTAACTGATGGCATTAGTTTGATTCGCCATACATTTTGGTTGTTTGATGACATTGTTGATAAAAGCACCACGGAGGCATTACGTACAGAGCTTAAGTGGTTACTCAGTGAGTTAGCCTGGGTTGAAAATGCGATTCAACTTAAAACTTACACTTCTAAGCGCCATGCTTACTATAAGAAAATAAATAGTGCGCCAGAGTTAACTCAAGTTATCAATGACTTAAAAGAACTACAACCGAGCATTGATGATATTAATAGTTTGTTCCATAGTGCTCGTTATAACCGTTTACTACTGTCTTTAACTACTTGGCTGGTGGACAAGCAATGGCGTAAAAGTTGGGGGCAAGTGCAATTTCAAGCTGCCGAGCAACCGGTTGCAGAGATCGCCAATCGTCTCTTTGAAAAAGACTGGCAAGACCTTCACCAATTGCTGCCAGAGCAAAAAACATTAACATCAAAAGATTATTTGGATTTACGTACCCGTCTTGAAAATAGCTTACTCAGTGGTAACTGTTTAGGGGCGTTATTTGAAAAAGATGAACGTAGTGAGTTTCGCATCCCGTGGTTAGATATTTCACACGGTATGTATGAGCTGAGTACACTAGAGTACCTAAAACAGCTATGCGCTGGGCAGGATGATGAAGAGCTTGCAAAAATCCAAAGCTGGCTAGAAAAAAAATCAGAGTTCTTGGTTAATGCAATGGAGCAAAGTCGTTTAGCGTCATATAAAATACCGCCTTATTGGCAATAAGGATTGTTCAGCGCATAAGGGAGTATGTATGCGACAGCAAATGCTATTATTAGCGCTGCTTTTTAGCGTCCAGCTTGCGGCACAGCCTGCCCAGTGGCAGCTTTGGAAGCAGTATGATGGGGCGAGCGTGCACTATAAAAAACATGCAAATGGTATTTTTGAAGTGCAGGCTGAGATTACTATCGAAGGGGTCACAGCGAGTGATTTTATGGTGTTGCTAAGCGATACCGAAAGTGCTCCCTTATGGATTGAAAATGTAGCTAATGTACAAGTATTAAAGCGTTTAAGTCCCTCAGAAAACATCGTTTATACCCAATTTGATTCACCATGGCCGGTTACAGATCGCGATATGGTGAGCTACTCATGCTACCGACGTGTTAGTGACACACAAACTGAGTTAACGATTGCTGCTTTTCCAGATTTCCTTGATAAGCGCGAGGAAGTGATCCGCATCACTGACCTTAAGGCAAGTTGGTTATTAACTGAAGTTCGTAATCAAGGGCTGACGCAATTGACTATTCGTCATGTTGTATACGCGGACCCAGGCGGGGCGCTTCCTCATTGGCTCAGTAATAAAATTGGGCTCAAAAGTGCATTACACACTTTACTTGCGTTAAAGCAACGTTTACTTGATAAAACTTTCCAACCAAATGAGCAAATAACACAGCTTGGCGACTGTACTCATCAGCAGTAATAGAAATAACCCAACAACACGTAAAAATAGGAATCGGGTTGATTTGTTAACGTCATGTAATTTAAGTGTTTTATTTGAACTTTTTTACAAAATATTACAAAGTCAGCATTGTTTGCGTAACTAAAATAGGTAACATTCCCTTTTTGGGAATATTCTATTTTAAGGACAGCAAAGGTGTTGGTATCATCGGTATTTAAATCAAGCAGATGGTTTGCATTTGTTAACGAAAGCTGGCGCATAGCGACACTTTGGTTTATGGGTGTTTTGCTATTTATGAGCTTTCGGGTGTTCTTTTTGGTTTATTTTCATAACCGGATCACTGCCCCATTAGATGTTGATACAATTTTAAATACCTTAAAAACGGGGTTTGCATTTGACTCCGCCGCCAGTGGCGTCTGCTTTAGTATTCCTTTTCTACTCAATTGTATTTTACAACCACTGCGACTGTGGCATTGGGTCAGAGCGGTGCGTGTATTGACCGCCAAGCTTTTCTTTGTGGTTGCTATTTTACTTTGTATAACCAGCATCACATATATTGCTGAATACGGCAGTCAATTCAATTACTTTATGTTTGAAGGGCTACATGACGATCAGCAAGCAATTGCTTTAACTGCAATAAAGCAATATCAGCCATGGGGCAGTGTCCTGAGTTTATTAGTATTGTTAGTGGTTGCATTTAAGTTATGCCAGTTAATTGATCGGCAACCTTATGGTTTTTTAGAGCGTATTTTTACTGATTGTAAGTGGAAACGAACATTTTTAATTGTTTTGATCATAGTGTTATTTGTCTGTGCTATTCGCGGTTCGTTCGAGTCACGCCCAGCTTCGCGAAAGTGGTCTGCCGTTACCCTTGATCCGTTTGTAAATAGTTTAGTTATAAATCCATTTCGCAGTTTTGTGTATGCTATTAAGGATTATAATGAACTACAAAGTCATGGTTTAGACGGTGAAAATCCATACTTAAAAAGTAATACCACAATTGCTCCAGACGGGTTAGTAGAGTTAAAGCAACACAGCAGTGAGCCGCTGTTGGCAGCCCCGTCACAAATATTTTTTATTGTGATGGAAAGTTACGATTCATGGCCGTTACAACAAAAATATGCTTCACTTAACTTAACCAACGAGCTAAAAAGCCTCGCTAGCAAGGGGATTTATTTAGATAACGTGTTACCAGCAGCCAGTAGCACTATGAACTCGTTATCGAGTATTTTATCTGGGATCCCTTATGCAGGGGTCAATATGAGCCTTATAGGGCCACAGCAACCAGCTAGTAAATTGTCATTATTCAATCAGTTGGAACAGTTAGGTTATACCAGTCAATTTTTTATGGCGGTTTATTGTCATGGCAGAATGTTGGCCAATATGTCCTCTCTCAAGGTGCCGATAAGGTGTACTCTGCTACAGATGCTGGCGGTAAGGGGAGTGCCGGGGTTTGGGGGATTGATGATGCTCAGTTATTTGATTTGGTTGCTGCGAAAACACAGCCAAAAAGCTTTAATGTGATCATGAGCGGCAGTTATCATGGACCTTTTAACTTAGATCTAAATCAGTATGATTACCCGTTTAAAACTGCCGCTGATTACCCTGCAGAAATTCAAGAATTAGAAACACAAGTACTTGATCCTTATGTGCTTGGGCACTTATGGTATAGCGATAAAATGTTAGGCGCATTTGTACGTAATATGCAACAACGCTACCCCGATGCGTTATTTATTATTACGGGTGACCATTACAGCCGGCGCTATTTACATCCTCGGCCTAATTTATACGAATTGACTCATGTGCCTTTAATTATTTATGGCAACGGAGTGAA
The DNA here is from genome assembly GCF_005886375.1 of Pseudoalteromonas sp. S1727. Lineage (NCBI taxonomy): Bacteria > Pseudomonadati > Pseudomonadota > Gammaproteobacteria > Alteromonadales > Pseudoalteromonadaceae > Pseudoalteromonas > Pseudoalteromonas sp. S1727. Next base: position 20,308 of record NZ_PNDT01000005.1, on the reverse strand, counting down.
CTCAAATATGGTGAACTCTCAACAAATAGCTAGTCATATGGATATCGCGCCAACCTTGTTGAATTTAATAGCACCAGCTAGTACGGAATTTTATAGTGTCGGACAGTCACTATTAACAGCGCCCGCTGAACGGACTGTTTTTGGTTTTCAAACTGTACGTAATAATAAGCAATTATGGCGTGGTGATTTAAATGCATTATATGAGTACTATGCTGTAAACTCGCTCGATAAAATACAGCTAATGCCAACGCAAACACAATCGTTTAAAGTGATCGATGCTGCAACAGAGCATGCGTATAATCAATACATGGCGCAAGCGTGGCATTTGCTAACTCAAGGCACAAATAATTTCTGATGAGCTGTTAAGATACTAAACATGAACAAACCAAACATTAACCTAGTTAATAAACCAAATGGCATAGGCTTAGGTCGTCTTTTTAAAGCCACTCAATGCTCAATTAAGGGGTTTAAAGCGGCTTTTCAGGAAGAATCAGCTTTTCGCACAGAGCTCGCTTTAGGGCTAGTGTTACTCCCATTATCATTTTGGCTTGCGCAATCACTGCAACATTGGGTAATGCTGGTTGTTAGCTTTTTATTTTTATTAGTGGTTGAACTCCTCAACTCAGCTATTGAAGCATTAACAGATCGCGTTGGCGTTGAATACCATGTGCTTTCAGGACGTGCGAAAGATATTGCTTCAGCAGCGGTTAGTTTAGCGCTGTTGATATTGATGATAGTGTGGGGTGTAGCTGGGTATGAAAAAATACTTACATTGATAAGTTAGGCGTTAGGTAAAGCGCTACGGGCTTCGGGCGACGGGTTCAGAATACACGCTAGCATCTAGGTTTAATTGCGGGGATAAACTCGCGCCTACGTTATGTGGGGATAAACCCACGGCTACGCGTGTAGCAGCGAGTTTACCTCGCGACAATAACTTTTACCTTCGCGGTGGCAAGCAACTCGCATACAAGTAATATCAGCTGTGCTTCTGTAGGTCGCCATTTATGGCGACAAGTCTATTTCACCACCGAGGCGCAGCATTGAAAAGAGAAAGCCACGGGCTAAGGGTAACGAGCTTCGAATACACCCTTAGCAGCTAGTCACTTCCCTAAAACCTAGCCCCTATTTTACTCTAAATCACAGCGCCTCATAATCTCTTTGTGAATAAATTACTTAAAGCACATTAATTTAATTGCGGGGATAAACTCGCGCCTACGGTATGTGGGGATAAACCCGCGCCTACGTTATCTAGCAGCGAGTTTACCTCGCGACAAATAACCTAAAGTTTATAACAGTATAATCAGCAGGTATAAAAAAAAGCGCCGATTGGCGCTTTTTTTACATTCACACAAAGGCTGGAATTAAAGACCAGCTGCTGCGCGAAGTGCGTCTGCTTTGTCTGTGCGTTCCCATGGGAATTCATCACGACCAAAGTGCCCGTAAGCAGCGGTTGGTTGATAAATTGGGCGCTCAAGATCAAGCATTTGAATTAGGCCGTAAGGGCGTAAGTCAAAGTGTTCACGAATAAGTTCGATTAAACGACCTTCTTCTAATTTACTTGTACCAAACGTTTCAACACTGATTGACGTAGGCTCCGCAACACCAATTGCGTAAGATACTTGTAGCTCACATTTATCAGCAAGACCAGCAGCAACCACGTTTTTCGCAACGTAACGCGCAGCGTATGCAGCTGAGCGGTCAACTTTTGATGGATCTTTACCAGAGAAAGCACCGCCACCGTGACGAGCCATACCGCCGTAGGTATCAACGATGATTTTACGACCAGTAAGACCACAGTCACCCATAGGGCCACCGATAACAAAACGACCCGTTGGGTTAATAAAGAACTTAGTTGCTTTAGAAATTAGCTCTGCAGGTAATACAGGCTTGATGATGGTTTCCATCACTGCTTCTACTAGATCATTTTGTGAGATTGAATCACAGTGTTGAGTAGAAAGAACAACTGCATCAATGCCGACTGGTTTGCCGTTTTCATATGCAAAAGTAACCTGTGATTTTGCATCTGGGCGTAACCACTCAAGCTCGCCGCTTTTACGTACTTGCGCTTGGCGTTGTACTAAACGGTGAGAGTAAGTGATAGGTGCAGGCATTAATACTTCAGTTTCGTTACACGCATAACCAAACATTAAACCTTGGTCACCAGCGCCTTGTTCTTCAGGGCTAGTACGGTCAACACCTTGGTTGATGTCTGGAGACTGCTTACCGATTGTATTTAAGATTGCACACGAATCAGCATCAAAACCCATGTCTGAATGTGTGTAACCAATTTCACGTACCGTTTTACGGGTGATTTCTTCAATATCAACCCAGGCGCTAGTAGTGATTTCACCACCAACCATAACCATACCGGTCTTCACGTAAGTTTCACACGCAACACGTGCATGAGAATCTTGCTCTAAGATGGCATCAAGTACCGCGTCAGAGATTTGATCCGCGATTTTATCCGGATGACCTTCAGAAACTGATTCAGAAGTAAATAAATGTTTTGCCATTGTCTTTCTGCTCACAAATATTGCGCTTCACAAACGTCGGTAAGAGCGCTAAAAAATTAAGGGGCGTATTTTATCGAAAACAACGATAGTTGCATAGTGTTTTTACGCCTAGACGTCTAAATAAAATTACTAATAACTTTTTGTTCTTAAAAAATTTTCATAATAGCTAATTTAATCAGGGTTTTTAATTGCACACAGCCCCTACAATAAGTAAGAATGGGTGTTCTTGAAAAACACACAACAACCAGCGCAAATACAGTTAAAGGTAGGAGAATTCATGCCGTCTCGCAAAGAACTTGCAAATGCTATTCGCGTCTTATCAATGGACGCAGTACAACAGGCCAAATCAGGCCACCCTGGAGCCCCTATGGGCATGGCGGATATCGCAGAAGTATTATGGCGCGACTATCTAAACCACAATCCAACCAATCCAGAGTGGGTAGACAGAGATCGATTTATACTCTCAAACGGCCACGGTTCAATGCTGATTTATTCTCTATTGCACTTAAGTGGTTATGATTTGCCAATTGAGGAAATTAAAAACTTCCGCCAAATGCATTCAAAAACTCCAGGTCACCCAGAGTATGGTTATGCACCAGGTATTGAGACCACTACGGGTCCACTTGGTCAAGGGATCACAAATGCGGTAGGTATGGCGATTGCTGAAAAAGCATTGGCAGCACAGTTTAACCGTGAAGGTCACGATATCGTTGATCACTTTACGTATGCTTTCTTAGGTGATGGTTGCCTTATGGAAGGTATTTCTCACGAAGCGTGTTCACTTGCAGGCACATTAGGCCTTGGTAAATTAGTGGCATTTTGGGATGACAACGGCATTTCAATTGATGGTGAAGTTGAAGGCTGGTTTAGCGACGATACCCCAGCGCGCTTTAAAGCCTACGGCTGGCATGTGGTAAGCGGCGTTGATGGCCATGATTCAGATGCAATTCGTGCAGCAATCGAAGAAGCACGTAGCATCACTGATAAACCAACTCTAATTTGTTGTAAAACAGTGATTGGTTATGGCTCTCCTAACAAATCAGGTAGCCATGATTGCCACGGCGCACCACTAGGTGAAGACGAAATCAAAGCTGCGCGCGAGTTCCTTGGTTGGACTGGTGAAGCATTTGACATCCCAGCTGATATCTACAGTCAGTGGGATGGCAAAGAAAAAGGTAAGCAACTAGAAGCTAACTGGGATGAAAAGTTTGCCGCATACGCAGCTGCACATCCTGAATTAGCAGCCGAGTTTAAACGCCGTACCAGCGGTGAATTACCTGCTGATTGGGCAGAAAAATCACAAGCGTATATTGAACAGCTTGATGCAAACCCTGCAAACCCAGCTTCACGTAAAGCATCACAAGATGCATTAAATGCATTTGGTCCTTTATTACCTGAATTTATGGGCGGCTCTGCGGATTTAGCAGGTTCTAACTTAACAATTTGGAAAGGCTCTAAAGGTCTTGAAGCAAACGATGCCAGCGGTAACTACATCTACTACGGTGTACGTGAGTTTGGTATGTCAGCCATCATGAACGGTATTGCACTGCATAAAGGCTTTATACCTTACGGTGCTACGTTCCTAATGTTTATGGAATACGCACGTAATGCAGTACGTATGGCGGCGTTGATGAAAGTGCCAAGCATTTTTGTTTATACGCACGATTCAATTGGTTTAGGTGAAGATGGTCCAACGCACCAACCAGTAGAGCAAATTGCTAGCATGCGTTTAACGCCTAACTTAGTTAACTGGCGCCCGTGCGACCAAGTTGAATCTGCTATTGCATGGCAACAAGCAATTGAACGCAAAGATGGCCCAACGTCACTTATCTTCACTCGCCAAGGCCTTGAGCAACAAACTCGCTCAGCGCAGCAATTAAGCAATGTGAAAAAAGGCGGTTATGTACTTAGCTGTGATGGTGAGCCAGAGCTTATCTTTATCGCGACAGGTTCTGAGGTGCAATTAGCCCAAGATTCAGCGGCTGAACTTCGTAAGCAAGGTAAAAAAGTACGTGTTGTATCTATGCCATCAACTGATGTATTTGATGCACAAGACGCTGCCTACAAAGAAAGCGTACTACCAGCTGCAGTTTCACGCCGCGTAGCAGTAGAGGCAGGTATTGCTGATTACTGGTACAAATACGTTGGCCTAAACGGCGCAGTTGTGGGCATGACCACCTTTGGTGAATCAGCGCCAGCTAATGAGCTGTTTGAGCACTTTGGCTTCACGGTAGAGAATATCGTAAACAAAGCAAACGAATTGTTTTAACTTTAACGCTTAAAATTTAAAAGCCCGCACTGTGGTTACACAGCGCGGGCTTTTTTGTTGCCGGCAAACCTTGTAAAAAAATGGCTTCAGCCATGAATGTTTCATTATGAGACTCCCGACTAAAGTCGGTCCTACGTTTAATGTTTTACCACCGAGGTATGATTCTTAGTATAAAAACCCATTTCACTTCGTGTTGGATGTTTTGATCAAATCTAAATGCAAAGGTGTATTGATTTATTAACAGGAGAATAACTTTGATGTATCATTTTCGGGTTTACATACTACCGAAGGAATGAAAATGAATAGGTTGCTGATCCTATCACTCTTATTATTAGTGAGTTTTAATAGCTATGGAATATGTTTTGACCTTGAAATTATCCAATCTGGGGCACAAGTAGGTGTCTGTGGAGCCGATATCGAGAGTATTCGTATAGATATAGTGTTTACTTTGTGGGTATTAGCAAATGTTTTTTTTGGCCAATTACTGATAAAAAATAGAGCAAACGCTTATTTAATATCTATTTTTTTTATTCTTTCATTACCATTAAGCCCTATTGTTTTGACATTTACTTACCTTTTAAAGCGACTAAATAAGCAATATCAAAGGTTGCTTAATCAAAATGAAGTTGAGCGACCTTCTCATGTATTACCTGATGTTGTGCAAACTTCCAACCCCTCATCTGAAGTTATACCGGCTAAGCATAATCAATTGCTCATTGGTGAGTATCGGTTTAATTGCCTAGACAATAGCCTTTCAAAAGGGGAGAAGCTGACATACCTTGAACCTAAAATGATGGAAGTTTTAAGTTATCTTATTGAACATCAGCCAAGAGTTATAAGTTTAGAAGAGCTACACAGTAATGTATGGCAAAACCAAATAGTGACAGACACTGCTGTTCGTCGGATTATTAGTAAGCTTCGCAACGCCTTTTCAGATATAGACACAAAAAAGCCACAATATATCAAATCTCAAATGAAAAGAGGGTATCAGTTAATAGCTAATGTTGAAAATGTAACCGACTGATTATTAATGTTTTATCTTGGTTTTGACTGTGTTTTTTTGTTGTTATAACTAAAGTTATAACTTAGTGTTGGTTAAGTAAGGGCAAGGTTATGGTGTTACGTTCTGATTGAGTTAACTTTAAAGCCAGAAGCAATTTAGAGCTTCTAGCATTTAACTCAAAAAGGAAATAATTATGAAATATACTATTACAGCAATCACTTTATTCGCTATGGCAGCGTTGGTATTTTATGCATTTAGTACAGAGCAATGTATATCTTTCGATTTGATTTTGACAGGAGTTTCATTTGGCAGTTGCGAGATCGCAGGTGAGCAGCCAGAAATTACTTCTTACTTGATTCTCGCAATTTGGGTATTTAGCAATATCTTGTTCGGTAAGTTTTACTTAAGTGATACTAGCCCTAAAATATTGACCATCATTTTGTTTATTATCGGCTTACCAGGAACTGTGTTTGTATATTTACTTGCGCAGTTTATTAAACATGATAAAAAATAGCCTAATGCTTACTTATAGTAATGAATAAACTTCATTTGCTGCTTAATCAAAGTTCAGGCAAGCTGAGACATTTATAATTAATACATAACAGGAGTGAGGATGTCTCAATTTGATAATGTAAGTGTTGTTAAAACAGCGAACGTGTATTTTGATGGTAAAGTTTCAAGCCGTACTGTGATTTTTGCAGATGGCAGCACGAAAACATTAGGCTTTATGCAGCCGGGTGAATTTGAATTCGCAACCAGTAAAAAAGAATTAATGGAGCTTAACGGCGGCCAGTGGCAAGTATTGTTACCTGGCGAGAGCGAGTGGCAAACAATGTCAGCAGGTGAGTCGTTTAACGTTGATGCTAACGTAACTTTCCAAGTTAAAGTTGCAGACTTTGCCGATTATTGCTGTTCGTATACTTAATATACAAATTAAGTAACACGCTGAAAGCCCGCCATGCGCGGGCTTTTGCATATTTAATACATAAAGAATGATCTAATTACCTTTAAATAACAAATAAATGTCATATTTATGCTTTTCTGCCTTGTGTTAATCTAAATAGCCCCCAATACTAGTTATGAGGTAACATAAAAAAGGATACCCTATGAAAATTAATCTTTCTGGTCACCATGTTGACGTTACTGACTCTATTAGAGAGCACATCAACGAAAAATTTTCAAAAATTGCGAGCCATTTTCCATCTCTGATCGCACTCGATATTATTCTTTCAAAAGAGCATCACAAGCTCCAAGCAGAAATTAGTACTATTTATGAAGGCGCGCGTTTATCAGTTAAAGGCGAGAACGAAGTTCTTTACCCAGCGATTGCAAACGCGGCTAAAAAACTCGATGCGGCATTAAAGCATCGTAAAGGCCAAATTAAAGCCAATTTACACCAAAAACCAGTGAGCACGACACCTGAAATTGCTCATGAAATTATTCAAGAAATGGATTTACGTTAAAAAATAAAAGGCGCTAGGTTCTAGGTAACTAGGATCTAGCAAACCGCTTCTTCTTCCACTAATTTTCTCACTTTCAATCCACACTAAAACGCTGTAACTTGCTTATTAATAAAAACAATGTAGTAAGCACACACATGCAATCAGTAGTATCAACTTGGCAAACCCGATTAAACGCATTAGGTCCCGGTATTTTAATGGCCACGGCGGCAATAGGTGGTTCACATTTAGTGGTATCAACCCAAGCTGGCGCCATTTTTGGTTGGCAACTATTTTGGCTCATCGTGGTGGTTAATGTACTTAAATACCCTTTTTTTCGTTTTGGTATTGAATACACATTAGCGACTAAAAAAAGTTTGGTAGAGGGGTATCAAAGTAAAGGCCCGTGGTTTTTTTATAGCTTTATTGGTTTGAATATTATCGCTGCGGTGGTTAATACTGCAGGTGTTCTATTATTAACAGCCAGCTTACTGCACTACGCGTTACCAGTTAGTATTTCGGTTACTTTATTATGTTGGCTAATTTTAGCGCTCTGCTTAGTTATTTTATTACTTGGGCATTTTAAAGCGCTGGATAACGTCGCCAAAGCGATTATGGGGCTATTAACGCTCGCTACGGTGATTGCCCTTGCTATTGCATTTAGTAACGGCCCTATGGCGCCTGTTGATTACGTTGGCCCATCACCTTATGAACTTGCCATGCTTGGCTTTATGGTGGCGTTAATGGGCTGGATGCCAGCACCGATTGAAATATCAGCGCTTAGTTCGTTATGGCTAAAAGAAAAACAAAGTCAGCAAACGGTGACTAAAGCCCAAGGGCTGTTTGATTTTAATTTAGGTTATTGGCTCACGGCAGGGCTTGCCTTAGTATTTTTTGCGCTCGGTGTTTTAGTGCAATATGGTCAAAGTACGCAAATAGAGCTTGGCGGCGTTGCATTTGCTAAGCAACTGATAGATATGTATGCCTTGACTATAGGTGAGTGGGCGCGGCCGTTAGTGTCAGTAATCGCATTTTTATGTATGTTTGGCACCACGCTTACTGTACTTGATGGTTATGCTCGTACATTGAATGAATCCCATAAATTGCTTGGGTTTAAGCAAAGTAAACACAGTTTAAATACGTGGCTTATTTTACAAGCACTTGCTGGAATGGCGGTGATCTTATTTTTTAAATCAGCACTGGGCCCAATGCTCACTTTTGCTATGACTTTAGCGTTTATAACGACACCTATTTTTGCATGGTTGAATTTTAGCTTAGTGCGTTCAGAGCCAAGTATTCAACATTCTAAAATTATACGCAGCTTGAGTTGGCTAGGATTAATTTATTTAGTTGGCTTTGCGTTGGTGTTTTTAGTTTGGCAGCTTGGGTAAATGCCATTTGCGCGGGTAGCAGCGAGTTTACCGCACGACACTGAAATGATTATCGCGGTGGCAGGCCACTCGCCTACAAGTAATATAACCCCTGTAGGTCGTCATTTATGGCGACAAGAGTATTTTACCACCGAGGGCAGGAGGCGCTATGCGCTACACAGAGAAGAGAAAGCCACGGGCTACGGGTAACGAGCTTCGAATACACCCTTAGCAGCTAGTCACTTCCCCAGAACCTAGCTCCTATTTACCTCTAAAGCGCAGCGTCTGTTAACCTCTTTGTGAACAAATTACTTAAAGAACGTTAGTTTAATTGCGCGGGGTAAACCCGCGCCTACGTTATGTAGCAGCGAGTTTACCTCGCGACTGTTTTACTCTTTTTTCGGGCGAAAGCCCGAATTACAAAAACTTATTTCACAAAGAGAAGTAAATGAGGGTAAACGAAAAAAGCTGCAGGATACGGGTAACGAGCTGCGGGCTATAAATACACCTAAAACCAGTTCCTATTTTTCAATTGCTTACTTGAAAAAATCGTCGTCATTCTTGGCAAGCATGGCTTCAATATCTTCAATCATATCTTGGCTTAAATCTTCCGCGGAGGTAATTGGTGCGGAAATTTTGTTGTTTTCAAACGACCATTCGCCTAAATCAATTAATTGGCAGCGCTTTGAACAAAAAGGGCGATGTGGGCTTTTTTCTGACCACTCAACCTGAGCTTTACATGTTGGGCAGTTTACAACTGTTGGCATAACATTTTCTCATATATTTGTTTGCGATCCCTATAGCCTAAATCTTAGGGATCTACGTTCTTAAAAACTAGTAACGCGGTTTATTTCGGCCAGTGAAGTTAAGCCATCTGCGGCTTTACGAAGCCCCGATAAACGTAAATTATTAAAACCTGACTTTAACGATACCTCTGCAATTTCTAACGAGTTGCCACCACGCATAATGATCTGCGCTATTTCTGGAGTAATTTGCATTACCTCATAAATACCAACACGGCCTTTATAGCCTTCAGTACAGCTATCGCAACCCTTAGGAGCAAATAAAGTCAGTTCGCTTATTTGCTCAGGCGTGAAGCCTTGGCGCAGTAGCTCTTCACTTGGCAGTGTTTCAGGTGTTTTACATTTAGGGCATAAACGTCGTGCTAAACGCTGCGCGATGATCAAACTAATCGAACTGGCCACGTTATACGCAGGCACCCCCATGTTAAGTAAACGCGTTAGGGTTTCTGGTGCAGAGTTGGTATGCAAGGTAGACATTACCAAGTGACCCGTTTGCGCAGCTTTTATTGAGATTTCCGCGGTTTCAAGATCACGGATCTCACCGACCATTACCACATCAGGATCTTGACGTAAGAAGGCTTTTAGCGCGTTTGCAAAGGTCATCTCGGCGCGTGGGTTAATTTGTACTTGGTTGATCCCTTCAAGGTTTATTTCAACCGGATCTTCCGCAGTACTAATATTACGCTCTGGTTGGTTAAGAATATTTAAACCCGTATAAAGTGATACCGTTTTACCAGAGCCTGTCGGCCCGGTAACTAAAATCATGCCTTGCGGTTGTTGTAGCGCATCCATATAGAGCTTTTTCTGCTCAGGTTCATAGCCAAGTACGTCAATGCCTAGCATTGCACTGGATGAGTCAAGAATACGCATTACGATTTTCTCGCCCCATAAAGTAGGCAGGGTGCTTACCCGAAAATCAATGCTTTTGCGTTCGGTAATTTTTAATTTAATACGCCCATCTTGCGGCTTACGTTTTTCGGCAATGTCTAAACGCGCCATAACTTTTATACGTGCTGACAAGCGGGTAGCAAGGCTGTTAGGGGGGCTGGCCATCTCATGTAAAATACCATCGATACGAAAACGTACACGGTATTTGTGTTCATAGGGTTCAAAGTGTAGATCGGAGGCGCCTTTTTTTATCGCATCCATTAAAATTTTATTAATGTAGACAATAATAGGTGCATCGTCTTTTTCATCGTCATTGCTGTTTTGCGGCTCGTGTGAGCTTTCAGTATCGAGATCACTAAACTCTTTAAATTCTTCATCGCTTAAGTGCAAGCTGCCTGAGGCATCAAGCAACAGCTCTATTTTTGCTTCGAGTTGACGATAATCGACCACGACAACTTCACAAGAGAGCCCAGTACTGAATTCAAAATTCTCAAAGGCACCATAATCTGTCGGATCAGAGGCTGCAATATAGAGCTTACGGCCTTTTTTTACCAAAGGCAGAATATGGTGTTCTTTGATCAGCTTTTCTTTAATTAACTCTTTAGGGATCAGCTCTACATCAAAATCACGTAAATCAAAATAAGGTACTCGGAATAAATCAATGCATTGCTCGGCAAGTTCATGGCCATCAATACCGCTGCACTTTGCTATTAGCTCTGCTGTTGAGGCATACTCACGTTGTTTTAGTTTGACTGTTTCTGCGTCAATACGACCAAGCGTAATAAACTTTCTAAGTAATGGTGAATTAATATTCATTGCGCACCTTGGTTAGATCCTTTCATAGCCAGCAATTTATCAGAAAAAAGAATGGTATAACATTAGTCTTGTCGATTTAAGGTAATTTGACAACAAAAAGCTGAAAAGTTTTTATTTATCTAGGTATTTAGTTTAATGGCGCGGGGTAAAACCGCGGCTATATCTGGCCAGTGAGTTTAGCTCGCGACTGTTTACTTATTCTCGGCTAGTGCTAAATACTGTTTATGCAATTGTTGTATCATAATGGCTACTTGAGCCAAGGATTGATTATTATCAACCACATCATCTGCGCGTGTTAATTTATCTTCGCGAGACATTTGTGCGGCGATAATACTCAGAGCTTGTTGTCGGTCAATGTTATCGCGGGCGATAGTGCGTGAAATTTGTATTTCTACAGGTACATCTATTACCAACGTGCGATCACAGAATTGTTCAAGGCCATTTTCAAACAATAGCGGGGCAACAAGTACAACATAAGGGCTGTTAGCGGTGCTTAAATCATTAAGCGTTTTTTCACGAATAAGTGGGTGCAGTAGGCTATTAAGCCAAGTTTTTTGTGCGTTATCAGCAAAAATTATTTTACGCAATTGAGCCCGATTTAAACTACCGTCGGCGTTTAATACTGCATCACCAAAATGTTCGTGAATAGCAGTTAATCCGGCACTATCAGGAGCAACAACTTGGCGGGCAATAATATCAGCATCCACGACCGCAATACCAAGCTCTTCAAACATTGCACTTACCGCACTTTTACCGCAGCCAATACCACCTGTTAAACCGAGCACCCAGTTATCAATTGATTTACGTGATGGGGAAGTCATATTAATAGCCTAACCAATTAAAGTAAAACGCTTGGATTTGTGAGCCCCATAACAAGGTTACCCAACCAGCTATGGCTAAATAAGGCCCAAACGGAATAGGCGTGGCTTTATCTTTGCCTTGAATACTTAATAGTGCGATACCAATAATCGCGCCCACCACACTCGATAGTAAAATAATGGTGAGTAGTGATTGCCAGCCAAGTAGTGCGCCGAAAACAGCAAGCAATTTAAAATCGCCATAACCCATGCCTTCTTTACCGGTTATTAGCTTAAATAGCCAAAAAACACTCCACAAGCTGAGGTAACCACATGCCGCACCAATAATTGCATCAGTTGGAGAAATAGTAATACCCATTACTGCGGCAATCAGTGCCACCCAAACTAATGGTAATGTGAGTTGATCGGGCAGCAACATGTGATCAATATCTATAAATGTCAGTGCCACTAATACCCAAGTAATCAAAATATACAGCAGCGCTTGTTCAGTCGCGCCAAAGGTATAAGCCACTATTAGGCTTAACACTGCCGTGAGCATTTCAATAATAGGGTAGCGCACTGATATTGGGTTACTACAGCTGGCGCAGCGGCCTTTTAGTAATAACCAACTGAACACTGGGATATTTTGCCATGCTTTAATGGCTGTTTTGCATTTTGGACAGGTCGAGTTAGGCGTCACTAAATTAAACGGCTTTGGCGTACTTGCTGATTTATTACTTTTTAGTTCGTCTGCGAGTAAAACACGGCACTCAGTTTGCCACTCGCGTTGCATCATCAGTGGCAAACGATAAATAACAACGTTTAAAAAACTGCCAACACATAAGCTCACTAAGCCAACAGTGAGTAAATAAAACCATAACTGGCTTTGCATTACTGTAATTATATCGAGAAAGAATTCGTGCATTACATACCTAAAAAATTAAGTTAAAAACCATTTTCACAAAGAGAAGTGAATGAGAGTAAATGAGAAAAAACCACGGGCTGCGAGCCGTGGAATAAATACACCTAGGACTTAATCACTTCCCTAGAACCTTTATTACTTCTCTAAAGCGCAGCGCCTCTTAACCTCTTTGTGAATAAATTTTAATTGCGCGGGGTAAACCCGCGCCTACGCATTGGTAGCAGGAGTTCTCCTCGCGACTTTATATTCTTTTACAATCGTAGGAGAGCGCTTTAGCGCCGATGAGGCTTAACATATACCTCAAACTTAAAAATCACGGCTAAAGCCTGTTCCCACAAAAAGCAAGACATCTAGCACCTATAACCTCTTTCTGAATTAATCACTCAAATAAAAAGGCTTGCATTACTTAATATAAATTAGGAACATTCTTGCTTACAGCTTACAGCTTACAGCTTACAGCTTACAGCTTACAGCTTACAGCTTACAGCTTACAGCTTACAGCTTTTATATAACCGACCCAAGTTGGAATATTGGTAAGTACATCGCTATGATCAAACCACCCACTAACACGCCGAGTACCGCCATAATAAGCGGCTCTAAAAGGCTGGATAAGCCATCTACCGCATCATCAACTTCTTGTTCATAAATATTAGCGACTTTTGCCAGCATGCCATCTAAAGATCCTGACTCTTCACCAATGGCTACCATTTGAATCACCATATCGGGGAATATTTTTGAGTTGCGCATTGCCCAGTTCATTTGATTACCTGAGCTTACTTCAGCTTTAATATCTAAAATAGCATAGCGATAAACCGCGTTACCAGAAGCACCGGCTGCAGAGTCAAGCGCATCAACCAAGGGTACACCGGCCGCAAAGGTGGTCGAAAGGGTACGTGCATAACGCGCCACTGCCGCTTTATTTAAAATCATGCCAATAACGGGGAGCCTTAAAATAGCTCTATCATTTGCATCACGCAGCTTCTTGCTTTTTAGCAGTGCTTCTTTATACGCGTAGCCAAAGCCGACAAGTGCGATGAGCATCATCCACCAATATTCCTGCATAAACTCAGAAATACCAATCACCATTAAGGTAAAAGCAGGCAGCTCAGCACCAAAACCGGCAAAAATATCTTGGAATTGCGGCACCACGAATATAAGTAGGATAGAAGTAACGATCAAGGCCACTACTAATACAGCAATAGGGTAAAACATGGCTTTTTTAATTTTTGATTTCAGCGCTTCAGACTTTTCTTTATAAAGAGCAACGCGGTCAAATATTTTATCCAGTGCACCAGATTGCTCACCAGAGGCAACTAAGTCACAGTATAAGTCATCAAAATAGCGAGGATGTTTTCGTAATGCTTCTGACAATGTACCACCGGCTTTCACTTCATCGCCAATGGTTTCCATTAACTTACTAACGCTTTTATTAGTTGAACCCGTACCAATCATTTCTATTGATTGGATCAGCGGTACCCCCGCCATCAGCATAGTAGCGATTTGCCGGGTAACTAAAGCTATGTCTTTGGCAGTAATTTTTTGCATACGCGCGCCAAACAAAGGTTTGGCTTTGCGCTTTACTTTAGACGGCGTGATCCCTTGCTTACGTAACTGGGCTTTGACTAAAGCAATACTTGCACCTGTCATTTCACCTTCTAGACGTTTGCCACGGGCGCTTACACCTACCCATTCAAAGGTGTCCTGTCCTTTTTTATCTGTGTCTTTAGCCATTGCTTTATTCCGAATTACGTTTAGGAAATAAAAAATTATTATACTCTATAGTAGCCAGCTTTAACTGCTTAAACAATTGATTCGATGAACTTAAGCTGATTAAATAAGTAAAATTCAATTTGCTTCTTTTTTGGGGATGTTGGGATAGTGAAAATGAATGCTATTTATCTTAAAAAATTAAAATGGTCTGGTTTACATTTTTTACTCGGGCTAGTTTTTTTATCGGCTGTTGGCTTTTATATTTATACTCAATGGTTTTATGCAGGCAGGCACTATTTAACTGACTTAATTGGACTTGCAGGAATTATTTTATCAATTGATTTAATTCTCGGGCCAATGCTGTGTTTTTGGCTGTTATCGCCAGTAAAAACAAGAAAAGAAAATATCATTAATTTATCACTAATTGTTTTTTTGCAATTAAGTTCTTTAAGTTATGGGGTTGTGCAAATTAATAGTCAACGTTTGGCTTATATTATTAAATGGCAAACATCTTATTTTGCAATATCAAAAAGCGATGCGAGAGAAGGGTATATATCCGAGGGTTTTTATTTGTTTAACGAACCTGATGTCGGCACTAATGACCGCCTGCTGTATGACAAGTTGATTAATCAATCTATTCCACCAATAGAAATGAATGAGTTTTTTGAACCAACAGATTTTGAAACTGAGTGCAAAACTATTTGCGGGGTAATTACAAAGAATGGCATTGTTAATGTAACAAAAATAAATGGTGTAATTACGTTTAACAAGTCCCTTCGCTAATGCAAGTACTTGCGGAAGATAAATCCCATTGGAGTTGATTTGCATTTATACTCGCAACCATAATGTAAGTATCACCAGCATTTGATAATGACGCTTCACTGCTTGCAGTTGAGGTTATTTTATAACTACCCGCAGTGTTAGAGATATCAATATTAGCAATAAGCTTTGGGCCGAGGTAATCCGATTTACTAGCTCCGATCTTGCTGAATGAATCACAATTATTAAGTGTTTCTTTAGTATAAAAACACACTTCAACAGCGCGCTGCAACGCATTAGTTGCAAGTACTACTTCGGTGAATTTTGCACGCTTATAGTGGTTGTTATAGGCAGGAAGAGCTAATGACACCAAAATCCCCATAATGGCGATGGTAATCATTAGCTCGATTAATGAGAAACCGAGTGTTTTTCTCATTACTTCAACAATCTATTAGCAAAGACCTGCAGCAATACATGTGCTAGTAGTGTCTTCAGCCCAAGTTAAAGTACCTAACGTTGTAGCTGCGCCACCACCCGTTCCAGCAACACTAGCAACTGTTGGTGTTAGAATGTATGTTGCACCGTCTACTGATGTAGCGCCAGTACCAGTGATTTTTGCTGTTGTAGTTGCAACTGCTACGCTTGAAACGTGAGTACCTGCAGCTGCGCCAGCTTCATTTAAACCAATTTCAGCAGCAGAATCACAATTAGTTAAAACACCTGCTCCGCGTGTTTGGAAACATACATCTACAAGGCCTTTAGCTGAAGATACCGCTAGTACAACTTCAGAAAAACGTGCTTTTTTAGTGTAAGTTTGGTATTGCGGTAATGCAATCGCTGCCAAAATACCGATGATTGCGATAACAATCATTAATTCAATTAGGGTAAAACCCTTTTGACTTTGTTGTGTCATTTTTTCCATGTTCCTCTCCTAAAGGATAGTGTTTTTTTGTAAGTTAAAGAAATTATGTTAGTAATGTGGGTTGTCACGATTGCTACTGTAATCACTTTATCTTACGGTTTTTTTAAAATCATTAAATTACTAATACCTAAGCTAATACTTAGATTAGCGCCTAACTAAAACAGCAGCTAGGTTTTAGTATCAATTAAAATTACTCTGTTAGAACTACTTTAGCACTAAAACTACTTATTGAAAGGGGCTTTAGCTGCATTTTATCGAAATTAAAGCGTTTTCTGCACTCGATAGTTATGTTTGTTGCTGTTAATTTTACTAAAGGCGCTAGCTAAAAAAGCGATACTTAGTAAAGTAACACTAAAAAATAGTTCTTTAGGATTGGTTAAAGAGGTGTTTAATTCATCCTAGAGGCTTATGTTAACACTGTTTATTAGTCCATTAGGTACTAAATTTAACAATTTGTTACACAATAAGCCTTTCGGCGTATTTAATGCTTTTTTGTTTAAATTGTCAACGGATTAGGTAAATATAAAATTCTAAGGTGCAAGAATAATTACTCAAAACGCATAGATAAATCGATTGATTGTAAATTTTTTGTAAGCGCCCCGCTGGAAATAAAGTCAACTCCAGCTTGTGAATACGCTTTAAGCGTTTCTATCGTCATATTGCCAGACACTTCAAGCTTAGCGCGTTTATCAGTAAGTACTACCGCTTGTTGAATTTGTTCAACGCTAAAGTTATCAAGCATTATAATATCAGCACCTGCGGTAATGGCTTGATCTAGCTCATTAAGTGATTCAACTTCGACTTCTACCGCTTTATTTGGGTGATTAAGCTTTGCTTGTGCTACCGCTTTATCAATACCGCCACATGCTGCGATGTGGTTTTCTTTTATTAAAAAGGCATCAAATAAACCAATCCGGTGATTTTCGCCGCCACCACATTTTACTGCGTATTTTTGCAATGCGCGTAAACCTGGAATCGTTTTACGAGTGTCGAGTAATTGGGTTGTAGTGCCACTGAGCTCTTTTACATAATGTGCTGTGGTGGTGGCTGTGCCCGATAAGGTTTGCACAAAATTAAGTGCGGTGCGCTCGGCAGTTAAAATCGCGCGTGCTGAACCTGTTGCTGTAAATAGGGTATCGTTAGCTTTTACTCGATCACCATCATTAACCAGTACGTTAACAGTAACGCTCGGGTCAACTTGTTTGAACACTTCTAAAATAATGTCTTTACCACAAAATATGCAGTCTTCACGGGTGATCACTTTAGCATTGGCTTGTTGCGATGCTGGAATTAATTGTGCTGTGATGTCGCCTTGTTCAGCGCTTTGGTAATTAAGGTCTTCATCAAGGGCAAGTTTTACCAGTTGGCTTAAAAGGCTGTGTGGGATAGACATTATAAAGCTCATTATAATTAGGAAATTGGCAAAATTTTACATGGTTTGAAAGTGAAAGAGAAGGCTGGAGGTATAAGTTTGATTAGGTTCTAGGGCGAGAGGTTCTTGGTTTTAGGCAGTGATTAGGTGTTGGGGTGTTTTCGAAGCCCCAGCACTAAGCCGGTGGTGTTTGTTCTTCTTATTGTGCAACTGTGATTGATTCACCTTTTGTCTTCTCTGTGTAGCGCGAAGCCCCTGAACTCGGTGGTGAAATTGGTTAGTCGCCATAAATGACGACCTACAGAAACACAGCAGATTTTACTTGTAGGTGAGTGGCTTGCCACCGCGAAAATAACTTCATTGTCGCGAGGTAAACTCGCTGCTACCAATGCGTAGGCGCGGGTTTACCCCGCGCAATTAAAATTTATTCACAAAGAGGATAAGAGGCGCTGCGCTTTAGAGGAAAATAGGAACTAGGTTTTAGGGAAGTGACTAGCTGCTAGGTGAACTTAAAGCCCGCAGCTCGTTACCCGTAGCCCGTGGCTTTCTCTTCTCGGTGGTGAAATTGGTTTGTCTATGTAAATGTAGGAACAGTCGCGAGATAAACTCGCTGCTACCGGTGCAGAACAATAAAAGTGCATTAATTGCTTTACTGTTATTCTGCTTGGAAATCTATTAGCATCTGATTATGCATTTGTTTACAGACTCATTATGAAAATAAATTCTTTTGGAATCGTTGATACCGCGGTTCAACGGCCATGTACACATTTTGATGAACGCCCGAATGATGAAGACATCTCTTTATTAGTCATTCATAATATTTCTTTGCCTGCGGGGCAGTTTGCCACACCGTTTGTTGATGATTTATTTATGGGTTGCATAGATTGCCAAGCGCACCCAAGTTTTACTGATTTGCAAGGGCTGCGAGTATCCGCGCATTGCTTTATTAAGCGCACGGGTGAAATTGTTCAATATGTGCCATTTAGTAAACGAGCTTGGCATGCAGGACGCTCTGAGTTCTTAGGGCGTAGCCAGTGTAATGACTTTAGTATTGGTATTGAGCTTGAAGGCACAGACACAACGGCGTATACCCAAAATCAATATAATGCATTACAATCCTTAACTAAGGCTTTGATAAATAAATACCCCGCGATCACGCGCTCGCGTATTGTAGGGCATTGTCATATTGCACCAGGGCGAAAAACTGACCCAGGGGACAGTTTTGATTGGAACTATTATTTTGCTGCTCTACCTTTAACCAGCGCCAATTTGGAATGAAAAAAGTATGATCTTAATTTCTATCATTATTGCTCTTATTTTAGAGCGTTTAGGTGCCCGCTCAGACTATTGGCAAATAAGCTATTACGCTCAAGGTTATTTAACACGTTCAAATAAACAGCTTAGCGAGCAAGGTTTATTTAATTCGCCAGTTGGGTTTATGATTTGGTTGTTTTTGCCAGTATTGATTATTGCCGTTATTTTCACTTTGTCTGATTTTGTACTATGGCAGTTGGCTATAAATATTGTAGTACTGCTAGTGTGTTTTGGTTGTGCAAAACAGCGTGCTTTATATAAGTCGTATTTGAATGCATTAACCCGTGATGATCAACAGGCAGCAAGCTTGTACGCATTGCAAATGGGACAAAAGAAAACCGAAGACGAAAAAGGTGGTGAAACATTTGGCCAAACGTTAGCGTGGGTTAATTTTCGTTTTTATTGTGCTGTTATATTTTGGTTTGTTATTTTAGGTGCACCTGGTGCGGTGCTGTACGCGCTAGTGCGTACTTACGCAGATTTAGTCCGCGATGATCATAAAGTTGCGTACGCTAACCGTTTTAAATTAATTCATACTTTATTATTTTGGCTTGATTGGTTACCAGCGCGAATTGCGAGTTTTGGTTACTTGATAATAGGTAACTTTAATAAAGGCACGGGGTGTTGGTTGCAATATGTACTCGATTTTACGGTGAGTAATCGTAAAGTGGTAACCAATACCGCACTTGCAGCAGAGCAAATTGAGCAACAACATTTTGGCTGCACGTATGAGGCAACCTGTATGATGAAGCTAGTAAAACGCAATGTTTTATTTTATCTGGTGCTAATTGCTTTGCTCACCCTATTTGGCGGGTTAGCGTAAAGAAACAGGTGCTAGGTTTTAGGGAAGTGATTGTCGCGGGGTAAACTCGCTGCTACCACGTAGGCGCGGGTTTACCCCGCGCAATTAAAATTTATTCACAAAGAGGCTATGAGGCGCTGCGCTTTAGAGAGGTAACTATAAAAGTAGTGGCTAGGTGTTTGGGTCTATTCGCAGCTCGAAGCCCGTGGCGTTTTTTCCTTTGTGCATAATGGTTTTAAGTGATTAATTTTACTTTTGTCTTCTCGGTGTAGCGCGCAGCGCCTCCAGTCCTCGGTGGTGAAATATTCTTGTCGCCATAAATGACGACCTACAGAAGCGCGGTGGGTATTACTTGTAGGCGAGTGGCTTGCCACCGCGAATGCCATTCCATTGTCGCGAGGTAAACTCGCTGCTACCACGTAGGCGCGGGTTTACCCCGCGCAATTAAAATTTATTCACAAAGAGGTTAAGAGTCGCTGCGCTTTAGAGACGTAATTATAAGAATAGATTTGAGGAAGTTACTGGGCGTTAGGGAAGTTATGGTTAAAATCTAAAATCTAAAATCTAAAATCTAAAATCTAAAATCTAAAATCTAAAATCTAATCTTTC